>JBLHKG010000040.1:0-9404 GCA_047619835.1 Alphaproteobacteria bacterium | reverse complement strand
AGCTGACTCGCGCGGGTTAAGCCCCGCGGCCGGCTCATCGAGACACAGCAGGGCGGGAGCGGTGCACATGGCCCGCGCTATCTCAAGCCGCCGCTGATCACCGTAGGACAGATTGCCAGCCGCGATATCAGCCCGATCCGTGAGATCAATCCGATCGAGCCAGCCCTGCGCCAAGTCAACCGCTTGCTGCTCCGCTCGGCGATAGCGCGGCAAGCCCAGAAGCCCCGCGATGGAAAACAGCGATGCCTTCATAAGGCGGTTGTGCTGGGCAACAATCAGGTTTTCCAAAACCGTCATTTGCGGAAACAGGCGGATATTCTGGAAAGTTCGTGCGATACCTGCCTCCCTCGCGATGCGGAAGCCCTCCATTCGTTCGAGTTGAAACACCCTGTCTTCGCGACGCACCGCCAGGCTACCGATTGTCGGTTGATAAAATCCAGTCAGACAATTGAAGACAGTCGTCTTGCCGGCGCCGTTTGGTCCGATGATGGCGGTGATGGCCCGGTCCGCCATTTCGAACGACAGATCATCGATTGCGAGCAGTCCACCAAAACGCATGGTCAGGTGCTCGACGGTCAAAAGCGCTGTCATGACGTCGGTATCCCGCCATGAAGCCGAAGGGAAGGTTCTCGATGCGACATCAATCCACGGGGCCGCCATGCCATGATCAGAACCATCAGGGCGCCAAAGGCGAGCATCCGGAATTCCTGTAGCTCGCGGAACCATTCCGGAAGACCAATCAGCAGGATCGCCGCAATGGCGACCCCAAGCTGATTGCCCATTCCCCCCAACACGACCACGGCAAGGATGATGGCGGATTCTATAAACGTAAAACTCTCCGGGCTTATGAAACCCTGCCGCGCGGCAAACACACAGCCGGCAAAACCCCCGAACATTGCCCCGAGAGCGAAGGCCGAGAGCTTGATATTGGTCGGATTGAGGCCAAGCGCGCGACAGGCGATTTCATCCTCGCGTAACGCTTCCCAGGCACGACCGACAGGCAATTTCCGAATACGCTGGATAAAGGCGTTGGTAATCAGTGCCAAGACAAGCACGATATAAAACAGAAAGGTCACCCTGTCGGTCGACGAATAGGGAATGTCAAAAAACTGGTGAAAGGACTCGATGCCTTCGGGGGGCCGCCGCTGAAACGACAGCCCGAACAGAGTCGGCCGGGGAATGCCAGAAATGCCGTTCGGTCCGCCGGTCACCGGTACCCAGTTGATGAGAATGACTCGGACCATTTCACCAAACCCAAGGGTAACGATGGCTAGATAATCGCCCCGCAGGCGCAGAACCGGAAAGCCGAGGAGAACACCAAAAAACGCAGCAAAAAGCCCAGCCAACGGCAGCGCAGTCCAGAACGTGAAGTCAAAATTATGCGCCAGCAGCGCAAAGGAATATGCACCGACAGCATAAAATGCGACATAGCCGAGATCGAGCAGCCCCGCGAGACCAACCACTATGTTGAGGCCCCAGCCCAGCATCACATAGATCAAAACCAACGTCGCCAGATCGAGCATCCGCCTGTCGACAAAGGGCAGCCACGGTAAGGCAATCGCAAGAACCACCAGGGCCGCGCCCAGCCAGGGACCACGGCCCGGTCTCATTTTAACGCCGGACGAAATTGCCTGAACGATCCGGACACCAATCGAAGTGACCATTGCCGACCGCAACACCAGCAGCAATCCACCGCCGACCGCGAGCGCTGTCAGCAGATCGCCGGGAAAGAGACCCCACCACCCGGCAACAGCGAGGCCGACGCCGATGGCGCCCGACACCATGGCCCTTCCGCCGCGCGCATAGATAAGTCCGAGCCGTCCGAAAAAGACCAGGACCACGGCAATTGCCAACGCCGAAAACCGTGTATCGACCACCAGCGCGCCGCCCCGCGACACTGTAAAAATTCCGATCAGCGGCAGCATCAAGGCAGCGGCGATGGTCGCCGTCAGCGCGGCCTCCCGTACGGCATCGACGAGGCTGTTGTTTTTGGCTCCTGGCGACGGCGCAGCGCTGGTCGCCATCACACTTTCTCGATTTCAGGACGGCCCAGCAATCCGGTCGGACGAAATATCAGCACCAGAATCAGGATCGAATACGCCGCGACATCCTTGTATTCGATCGTGAAATAGCCCGACCAGAATGCTTCGATCAAACCAATCAAAAGCCCGCCCAGCATCGCGCCGGGGATAGAGCCGATGCCTCCGAGAACGGCGGCGGTGAAGGCCTTGATACCGGCGAGAAAGCCCACATAAAAATCAATCACGCCGTAATACAGCGTGACCATCATGCCGGCGACAGCTGCGAGCCCGGCGCCGAGCATAAAAGTAATGGAGATGGTGCGGTCAACATCGACTCCCAGCAGCGCCGCCATTGTCCGGTCCTGTTCACAGGCCCTCTGTGCCCGACCAAGCGCGGTCCGTGCAATCACCACCCAGAAAATGATCATCATCGCAACGGTCACAACCATGATCACGATCTGCATGTAGCTGAGCGATACAGCGAAACCATCGCCTTCAAAAAAGCTGAACCCGCCGCTGATGACCGGTTGGATGCTTTTGACCCGCGCTCCCTGGCTCAGCTGCACATAGTTTTGAAGAAAAATCGACATGCCGATGGCAGAAATCAGCGCCGCCAACCGCGGCGATCCCCTCAAAGGGCGATAGGCTATGCGCTCAAGCGCCCAGCCATAGACAGCCGTGAGGGTCATCGAAACGACAAGGACAATGATTAGTGCCAGCGCGACCATGGAGCCGCCGACCGGAGCAAGAATCATAAATGATACCAGCGCAATAAAGGCGCCAATCATGAATATCTCGCCATGCGCGAAATTGATCATGCCGACGATGCCGTAAACCATCGTATAGCCGATGGCGATCAGTCCGTAGATAGCGCCAAGCGTTACCCCGTTGATCAATTGCTGCAGAAAATACTCCATGTTGTATTCGCTTAAATGCCGCGACCGGACAACCTACCGACCGCCGCTCTCGGCATTTTTGCGAAGAACGTACCGCAGCTTGTTAACGGCATTGCGTTTGAGCATTTCTTCACCGGCAGAAGGAGACCCGACTATTGTCGCTTCGGTCCCCGTCCTGGTATCGACAGCGGTAACCTTGACCGAGTTTCCGACCTGATACATCTCGATCAGGATCTCGTCCCCGGAATAGTCAGAAGGGTTTGCCATACGCCTACGCCCCAGAAATGGCGATTAAAGCAAAATTGTATCAGAAGCGCCGGGAATCGGCCTAATCGAGCTCGGCACGCTCAAAATTAACACACAGCCGGTCCAGTTCATCGATTGCGAGCTTGTCCGCCGTTACGCCGCAGACGCCACCAGTGCAGGGGTCGTCGTCATCTTTCCTGAGGTGGCAACAATCGCCGCAGACACCAAAATTTTTCGCGCCCTGCCGAATGCAAAGATCGTCAAGCATTGCCCGCAACCCGTTTGCGATCAGCTCCCGATCATTTTTTCCAACGGCGCCGGCGGCAACGGAAAGCTGGCACAGAGGGTCTTCAGCAATCAGGTCGACGCCCTGTTTAGTCAAGGCGAGGGTCACCTTGCGGCGGTCGCATTCGTCCCGGACACGACGCACAAAACCTTTGGCCTCAAGCGCGATGAGCGTCTGCGAAGCGGTGCCCTTTGTTGACCCCCCATAATCGGCCAGGGCTGTCGGCGACGCCGAATATCTGTTTGCACGAGCAATATATCGAAGCGCTTCCCATTGAGCAGGATTGAGCCCGTGCGAAAACTGCGCCGCGTGCGCAATGCGGCTCAATCGGTTGAGAAGGACGGCGACGTCATGCGTGTCTGTCATTGCAGGATAACTTAGGTCGCTAGGGATTCGCTGACTAGCCCGTCCCTTAAATTTCCCGAATAAATATATGTTAATAATTTTTCTCTTTGGCATTGAACTTTAATAGCGACTCTATATTATATTGATTCGATAGTAATAATTAGCCGGATCGGGGTCCGGAAAGGAAAGAACGATGCCACAAGCCACAGCAAGCGGCGCCGAGTATAGCGACAGGCGCTATATCGCTGCCGCGATGCGCGCGCCAATGCTGGAGCGCGACTATGAGGTCGATCTCGGCCGCCGCTGGCGGGACGAAGAGGATCACACCGCGCTGAATGAGCTGGTTGAGAGCCATGTTCGGCTGGTCGTACGTATCGCCTCGGGGTTCCGCAGGTACGGCCTTCCCGTCAGCGACCTGATCCAGGAAGGCAATGTCGGTCTCCTTCATGCCGCCAAACGATTTGATCCGGAGCGCGAGGTCCGATTTTCGACCTACGCGTCATGGTGGATTCTGGCTGGAATCCAGGAATATATTATCCGCAATTCCTCGATAATCCGCATCGGAACCACACCGGCGCAAAAAAGTCTCTTCTTCAATCTCAGGAAACTTCGCGCGAAGATCGCCGGTGACCTGGTTGGGCTAATGACCAACGCCGAACGCCAGATTATAGCCACTGAACTCAAGGTACCGCTCGCCGCGGTCGAGCGGATGGAAGCGCATTTCTCTGCTCCCGACCGCTCGCTCAACGACTCGATAGGCGACGACGGCGGCAGTGCGCTGCAAGATTTTCTCGCCGATGAGAGGCCCAACCCGGAAGAAAATGTCACCGAGTTCCATGATTCAGCGGTACGGGCAAGCTGGCTCCACAATGCCATCGACGGACTCAGCCCACGCGAAAAGGATATTATCCAGCTGCGCTTTCTCGACGACGAAAAGATCACGCTGGCGGAAATTGGCCAGAATTATGGCGTCACAAAGGAACGCATCCGTCAGATCGAAGGGCGTGCGCTGAAAAAACTGAAAGCTGTTCTAAGCGAAGAGCAAGGTGATGCGATCATGCTGGGAACCGCCTGACGCAGGCTCGTTTCTACAAACAAAGACCGCCTCATTGGGCGGTCGTTGTTTCATCTACGAGATATTCATGCGGCGGAACCCGCAATTTCAGCGGCACTGCGCGGACCATAGGCCAGATCGTGCGACCAGAACCGTTCAAGACGGCGGAGCGCCTCATTCACGGTTTCCATGGTCTCGGCCTTGATCGGCCCGCCTGCCAGCTGCTCGACATGGCGATCATAGAGCGCCGTTACCGCCGCACAAATGGTCCGCCCCTTATCGGAAACCTTAACGCGCACGGTGCGCCGGTCATGATTTGAGCGTTCCTGCAACAGATACCCGTTCTCGACCATCTTCTTCACGTTGTAACTGACATTGGAGCCCTGGTAGTAACCGCGGTAGGTCAGCTCGCCGACAGTCAGTTCCTCATCGCCAATGTGCGACAGGATAAGGCTCTGGACGTTGTTGATGTCTTCGATGCCGAGACGGTCAAGCTCGGCTTTCACCACTTCAAGAAACTGGCGATGAAGACGCTCAATGAGAAGAATTGTATCGAGATATGCCTGTTTCACGGGACTGCCCACATCGGTTAGAGACGCTTCCTGATGTGAAGAATGGCGCGTCTCCCTGAAAATTTGGTTAAAATCCAAATAAACCAAATCTCCGGCGAATTCTTGGTGAAAATCAGCCGCTCAATGGACGCCCATTCTGAACCAAAGCAACAATCTCCGACGGAGTCACCGGGCAATGGGCAAGATGGGCTCCAAAGGGCGAGAGCGCGTCCTCTATGGCGGAAATAATAGCAGCCGTTGCCGGCACCAGACCGCATTCCCCTACCCCTTTCACGCCGAGCGGATTGAGCGGCGTGGGCGATTCCATATGCGATAAATCGAAAGACGGCATTTCCGTCGCTGTCACCATGAGATATTCGGCAAAATTGGTTGTGATTGGCTGGGCGTTCTCGTCGAACCCCATCCATTCATATAACGCATTGCCGATACCGTGCGCGGCCCCACCAATCACCTGTCCGTCCACGATCATGGGATTGATCAGCGCGCCACTGTCATGAACGATGACATAATTCAGAAAGGCGACATGGCCAGTTTCGACATCTACTTCCACCTCGACCACCTGCGTACCATTGGCGAAGGTCAAATCATCGACGACGAAGTTTCCGGTCGCCTCCATGCCGGGCTCAATGCCACCCGGCAAGGTATAGCCCGGGGTTCCCCCTACCGCGTTGGCGAGCTTGCCGAGCGAGATCTTCATATCCGGAACGCCCTTAACGCGGACCTCTCCGCCCTCGATCTCGAGATCCTCGGGCGAGGCCTCAAGCATGTGGGCGGCCAGGGCCAGCAGTTTTTCCCGAACTTCGGTCGCGGCCAGCAGGGCAGAGGATCCCGCAGTCACCGTTTGACGGCTGGCGGACCCACCGATTCCGATTGAAACACCTTCAGTGTCGCCAAGCACGACCTCAACCAGTCCCATATCGCCGCCAAGCTGTTTCGCCACGATCTGCGACAGCATTGTCCGCGTGCTTTGCCCCATCGCCGCAGCGCCGCTATAGACCAGGATCTTTCCCGACGTGCCGATCTTTACGTTGACCGATTCAAACGGGCCCCGCCCGGTTCCCTTGACGTAATTGCCTATGCCGATACCGATATAGCGCCCTTCCGCCCGGGCCTGTTCCTGGCGTGTACGGAATTCCGCATATCCGGCACGCTGCAAGGCCTTCTCCATGCAGGCCGGGTAATCTCCGGAATCGAGCAGCACAAACGCGTCGCCGCGCGATTTCAACGGGCGTTGGTAGGGAATTTTTTCGGGCGGCACCAGATTGCGGCGGCGAATTTCAGCCCGGTCGATGCCAAGCTCACGCGCCGCCCGATCCAGCATACGCTCCATCACGAAGATACCCTGCGGATGCCCCGCGCCGCGCACCGGCGTAGAAGGAACCTTATTGGTAAGCGCCAGCCGAACACCGAGATGAAACGCCGATATCTCGTACGGCAGCGTGACCACCAGCGCGGAGTTGTAGGCAAGGTTGATGCCACGCGCGGTATAGGCGCCGTGATCGTGGATCAACGATCCGCGCAGGCCAAGCACGTGCCCGTCATCATCGACAGCGACTTCCACATCCCAGTATTGATCCCGTTCCTGGGTGGTGGCGATAAAATGTTCGCGGCGGTCTTCAGTCCACTTCACAGGCCGGCCGAGAAGGATTGCCGCAAGAGCCGTCGATATATCTTCCGGATAAAACACCACTTTTGGTCCGAACCCGCCTCCAACATCAGGCGTGATGACCCGAACCCGGTTCTCGTCCCAGCCCAGCAGATCGACCAAAACGGCTTTCGCCGAATGAGATGCCTGAGTCGACGAAAAAAAAGTCAGCTGTTGCTTGATCTCGTTATAGATGGCGACGCACCCCCGCCCCTCAATCGAATGGCTGCCGCCTCGATGCTGCCAGAACGATTCCGCGTAAACATGGGGTGCTGTCGAAAATACCTGATCGACTTCGCCATAACCAAGGTCGAAGGCAGCCAGCTCGTTATGGGGAGCATCGCGGTGAACCAGCGTGGCGCCGGGCTTAAGGGCCTCACGGCAATCAGCAACCGGCATCAGCGGGTCGTAATCGACAAAAACCATGGAAGCGGCATCTTCGGCGATATAACGGCTCTCGGCGACGACGATTGCAACAGCTTCACCGACATGCACGACTTCCTCATCGGCCAGCACAGGCCGGTCTCGTTCCTGTTTGTAGGAAGGGCTGGGAAGGCCGACAGCCATCCGCTCAGTCGCAAGATGCGGCCTAAAATCCGCCAGGGCGTAGACAGCAATCACCCCGTCAATTTCAAGGGCGGCGCTCTTGTCGATCGACAGGATCAGAGCGTGGGCATGCGGACTACGGACAAAAGCCGCATGAGCTGTTTCGGGTAGACGGATATCATCGACAAACTGCCCCTTGCCCGTGATCAGCGCGGGGTCTTCAAGCCGTGTAACGCGATCGCCGAACAGCTTTCCGCTATCGCTGCCGGAACCAGCCGGCACAAATTCAGGCGGCATTCGCCTCGCGCAGACGCTTCGCAGCGTCAAGCGCCGCCGCGACAATGCCCTGATAGCCGGTGCAGCGGCACAGATTGCCACTGATTGCTATCCGCACTTCTGCTTCAGTCGGATCGGGATTGTCGCCGAGGAATTCCAACAGGGTCGTCAACATTCCCGGCGTACAAAAACCACATTGCAGCCCGTGATTGTCGCGGAAGGCCTCCTGCAGAGGGTGCAGCTCGTCATCGGATGGGGCGATACCTTCAATGGTCAGGATTTCGTGTCCATCGGCCTGAACCGCCAGCATCAGACAGGAACGGGCGCTCTGCCCATCGAACAAAATAGTACAGGCCCCGCAGACCCCGTGTTCGCAGCCAAGATGCGTGCCGGTCAGCCCAAGTTGCTGGCGCATAAAATCTGCCAGCGTGAAGCGCACTTCCACCTCTTCACTGTAGGTCTTACCGTTGATAATTAGTGATATGTTTCTGGTTTCTGCCATCTCGTACTCCCCTCACGCCTTGCCGGTCGCGCGGCCATAGGCCTTCACCAGCGCGCGGCGGCTCATAACCGTCGCGAGATGCTGCCGATACTCGGCGGATGCGTAGACATCGCCAATCGAATCGGTGCTTCGGCAGGCTTCACAAAGCTCCCGGAAGCGATCCTCCGAGCCATCGCCACCGACCAGGGCGTGTTCGATTTCAACCATCCGCGCGGGCGCGATCGCGACCCCGCCAATAGTCAACGAGGCGCGCGTGATGTTGCCGTCGCCGCCAACCTCAAGGAGCGCCGCCGCCGAGCACATCGCAAAATCGCCATGACGACGGGAAAATTCTTCAAATCCGTAACCATGCCCTTCGGACCAAAGCGGCAATCTAATCCCCGTCACAAGTTCATCGATCTCAATCGAGGGGGTCATATATCCCGCCGGAAAATCGGCGAAAGCTATATCCCGCGGACCGTTGGTGCCCTGCACGGTGATCACCGCATCGTGGGCTGCACAAATTGCCGGCAGCTCCGCCGCCGGATCCAGATGCGACAGAGACCCGCCGATCGTGCCCCGATTGCGCGTCTGCCGGTGGCCGACCTGAAGCAGCGCTTCATGCATGATTGGGCAGCGTTTCTGAACCAGGTCGGAAAATTCGAGATCGCGCTGCCGTGTCATCGCGCCAATCTCAAGCGCGTCTCCCGCGTCACGGATATAGCTGAGACCTTCGATCTTGTTAAGATCGATCACATGGTCCGGCAGGACATAGCGCATGTTCAGCATCGGCATCAACGATTGACCGCCAGCCAGAATCTTGGCGTTGTCCAAGGTTCCCAACAGCTTTACGGCATCCTCGACACTGGCCGGGTCATAATACGAAAAGGGTGGCGGCTTCATCCAACGCCTCCAGTCATAGCGGGCGCGCGCCTGCGCGCTCTGGTTTCACGAGCGTAGAAGGTAATTACCCCACCGCCCAAACCTGCGCAACGGGGGATGAGCGTTCATTATGCGCAAAGCGCCCGAAAAGACA
>JBLHKG010000039.1:0-9426 GCA_047619835.1 Alphaproteobacteria bacterium | reverse complement strand
GCGAAATACTGGACCGTGCCAAAATCATTGAGTGTCTCGATCAGGGCGAATGTCAGTCCTACCACGATACCCGGCCGGGCAAGCGGCAGGGCAACGCTGAGAAATGTCCGAAGTCGCGTCCGCCCCAAGGTCCGGCTAACCTCGAGAACGGCGACCGACTGCTCGAGGAACGCCGCGCGCGACAGCAGATAGACATAGGGGTAAAGCACGAAGGTCATCATCCAGATCGCGCCGCCCAGGCTTCGCACCTCGGGAAACCAGTAATCCCGCCGTGTCGTCCAGCCAAACAGGTCTCTCAGCACAGTCTGAATCGGCCCGGCGAATTCAAACAGTCCGGTATAGGTGTAGGCCAGCACATAAGCCGGCATCGCAAACGGCAATAACAACAGCCACTCGAAACTGCGCCGCCCCGGAAACCTGTACATTGTGACGAGCCACGCCGTCCCGACCCCGACCACGAGGGTTCCGGCGCCGACGCCGACAAGCAGCCACAGGGAGTTCAGGATGTAGGTGCTGAGAACAGTCTGCGATAGATGGCGCCACACTTCACCAGCCGGTGCAAACACCGAACTGGCAACAACAAGGACCGGCAACGCCACCAGCATCGCCAACAGGAACGCGGCGAAAGGCCAAGGACCACCCCACCGCATCCATGCCAGCCGCCGTGCCCGACCGCCGGGTCCAGATGCGACTATGAGGCTCATCAATACGCTTTCAGATTATTGTCAGCTGCTTCATTGGGTATTTCAGCGTTTCTATAAAGGCATAAGGTCAGAAAATCAGTACCTTATGTTGAAAATAATTCTTAATTGCAAAAAATGATCTAGATCAATTCCTTGAGCCAATACCCGATCAGATAGGCGAAACCCGCTGCGACGAGACCTATCGCCAGCGTTTCAAGCCCCGACCGCCACCACGCAATCAGCGACCATTTCGCCTTGATCGAGCCAATCACAAAGAAGGTTGCACCGGTCAATACGATGCATAACAGAGTAGCTGTGGACCGCGAACCCAGCGATGGAATCATCAGATACGGCAGTAACGGTATAAGGCCGCATAAAACAAATGCGATAAAGGTTCCGACGGCGGCTTTGAGCGAAGACCGGTCCTGCATTGGCAGGCCGTATTCCTCGGTCATCATGGTATCGACCCAGAGTTTCCGGTCCGATGTGATGATTTCAACGGCCCGGTCGAGATCCTCCCCTGAAAACCCCTTGGCGCGAAAAATTTCCCGAATTTCCTGGATTTCTCCGTTCGGATCGCGATCGATCTGCCGCTCCTCGTGGGACCGGATGCGATCGAACTCCTCATTCTCCGCTTTGGTGCCGGTGTAATTGCTGGCCGCCATGGAAAACCCGTCTGCCACGATATTGGCAGCGCCGAGAATGAGGATGATCTTGGTCGAAAGATCAGCGCCGATGACGCCGGATACAATTGCGAAGGTGGTTACCGCACCGTCGATCCCGCCATAAATCCAGTCGCGCAGATAGCTGGCTTCATTGCCATCCTTAAGACGTTCGCGGATGGCTTCAGCGGAATGGTCGTGGATAATATCGGCGCACATGGCGACAGGATAAAACGATCCGCTGCTTTGCGCGAGACTTTCCGTAAGGAAACTGGATCAGCCGCCGGGTGGCGCCTCGTTCTCCTCCTCGATATCGAGCGGTTCGCCGGATTCGGGCATGTCGTCATCATCTGTCCCGTCTTCCAGACCTTCGGGAACCTGCTCATCGTCGCCCTGCATGCTGGAAAGTTCGCCAAAGATGGTCCGCGTCGAACGGGCATCCAGAAGGCCGGCCGCTTTCAACTCATCGATACCGGGGAGATCGCCTACTTCTCCGAGACTGAAATGATCGAGGAATACCTGGCTGGTACCCCATGTTACCGGCCTGCCGGGTGTCCGGCGGCGTCCCACCGGTCGAATCCAGCCAATCTCCAGAAGCGTGTCCAGCGTGCCTTTACTTAGCGCCACACCGCGGATTTCCTCGATCTCACCGCGCGTTACCGGCTGGTGATAGGCAATGATCGCAAGGGTTTCGACGGCGGCCCTCGACGGTTTGCGGGATACGGTGATTTCGATTTCCAGCGCATCGGCCATATCGGGCGCGGTCCGGAAGGCCCAGCGTCCACCGGCCCGGATCAGATTTACGCCATGATCGGCATACTGATCGGTCAGGGTGGTCAGCAAGGCCGGCAAATCGGTGCCTTCCGGCAGGCGTTCAAGCAACCAGGGTTCAGCCACCGGCTCGGGCGCGGCAAACAACAGCGCTTCGAGCAGCCGCAGAGCTGGGTCAGATCGAGATTCCATTACAGTTTCGGCATCCTGTTCGCGATCAATAAATTCATCCGGCTGTATCAATCCGTCCATGATTTCCTACTCCAGCAATTTACTAACCGAGTGGTTGATTATCGTTTTGTGCGCGTGATCGAAGATAAATCGGGCCAAACACGCCGGCCTGGCGCAATTCGAGCCGCCCGGACTTGGCAAGTTCCAGACTCGCGGCAAATGTGGACGCAACCGCTGATTTCTGGAGAAAACTCGATCCCTGAAGCCCGAGCGGCAAAAAAGTTTCAAGTGTCTGCCAGTCCGGCATCTGACCCAGAATACTGCTGAGCCGTTCCAGCGCGTCATCGACCGAATAAATTTCGCTCGCCGTGATCTCCAGCGATTCCGTGCGATGGCGCTTTTGCTGATCGCCATAGGCTTTAAGCAACTCATAGAGCGATAGATCATAGACCGGGATCCGCTTGATCTTGACCCCCTCGGGCGATCCGCGCGGAAACACATCGCGGCCGAGACGAGGCAACAGCATGACATTTGCGCCGGCCTGCTGCATCGATTCCAGGCGGCGTAGCTGAAACGCCAGCGCCTCCGCCATTTCCGGACCGGAGGGATCTTCGTCCTGTTCCTGTGCCGGGAGCAGCAAGCGTGATTTGAGATAGGCCAGCCACGCGGCCATCACCAGATAATCAGCGGCGATTTCAAGGCGCAAACGGCGGGCTTCGGCGATAAACAGCAGATACTGATCGGCGAGCGCCAGGATCGAGATATGCAGCAAATCAACCTTTTGCTGCCGGGCCAGCGCGAGAAGGACGTCAATCGGCCCCTCGTAACCTTCGAGATCGACCACGAGTTCGCCATCCAGCCGTACCGGCGGATCGGGGGTCTCAAAGGGATCAATCTCTGTGGTCATTTGGTGGTCATCTGGTGGTCATCTGATTTGGGGCCGTAGCAGCTGTTTCGTCATCATCTCATTCTGTCTTTTGGCGCCTATGGCCCAGGGCCTACGACAGTCATCAGGGTCCTGTACAAAAACTCAACCGGCCGCCCAACAAGCCAACCAAGGATATCAATGTCCAGTGCAATGTGTCGCCCCGCCCAAGGAACAACGAATAGTACCAAGATTACTATCAAAAGTCCGATTCGTTCCAGACGGGCGAGAGGTCGCGCCAGCGCCAATGGCAACAGGCCGACAGCCACCCTTCCGCCGTCGAGGGGCGGCAACGGCAGCATATTGAACACCGCCAGAACAAGATTGATCACGACCGAGTTGATCAAATTCCTGGCGACCCAGGCCTCAATGTCGGTTGGCAGCAGCGGGACGATATGAAGAAGGGCTGCTGACACAATTGCCAAAACCAGGTTTATGCCCGGGCCGGCGGCGGCTACCCACACCATGTCGCGTTTCGGATTCTGCAAATTCTCAAAATCCACCGGCACCGGTTTCGCCCAGCCAAAGAGGAACGGTGCGCGGGTTAGCAGCAACACGGCGGGCAGAATGATCGTTCCGACGAGATCTATATGTTTCCAGGGCAGGAACGTCACGCGCCCTTCCTGCTTCGCTGTATCGTCGCCAAGCCGCCACGCAACATAACCGTGAGCCGCCTCATGAAAGGTGATGGCGATTATGACCGGCAGGAACCAGATCGAGAGTTGATGGAATATGTTGGCCATGGAGTCGGGCATGAATTCAGCAATTGCCGCCGGTCAGGGTCTCATATTCCGCAAGCATCTCACTGAATGCGGGTTTTCCCGAGGCGCCTTCGCCAAGCCGCAATGCCTCGGCGTATTGAGCGCGACCTTCAGCGTCGTGCGTCATCGGCGGTGTCCCTTCGGCGACTAATTTCATCTCCTCGATAACACCCGAACAATGAAGCGCCAAGTCGCAACCGGCCGCGAGTGAGGCGGACGCCCGCTCAGCAAGGTTTCCCGCCAGCGCTTCCATACCGAGATCGTCGGATAGCAGGAGCCCCATAAAGCCGATTTCGCCGCGAATAACGGTAGAAATAACCTCAGGCGAGACTGTCGCCGCTCTATCCGGATCGATCGCCGTATAGACGACATGGGCCGTCATCGCCCACGGTCGCAAAGCCAGGCTCCGGAACGGCGCGAAGTCGGTCTCCCGTAACGTTTCCAGAGTGGCATCGACCATGGGTAATTCCTTGTGACTGTCGACACCCGCCCGGCCATGACCAGGCAAATGCTTGATGACAGGGAGCACCGCTTCGGCCAACAGCCCCTCACAAATTGCCTGCCCCAATGCGGCGATGGTTTCCGGATTCCTGCCGAGTGCGCGGTCGCCGATGATCTGATGTGCGCCCGGCTGCGGCAAATCGAGCACCGGCAGACAATCGACCGTGATCCCCGCCGCCGCCAGTTCGCGGCCAATCAGCCTCGCATTGAGATAAGCCGCCCGCTTTGCGTTATCGATGGAATGCTCGGCGAGTTCGGCAAAGATGCCCTGCGGTGGTGGATGCCGCCAATGGGGTTCCTGCAGCCGGGCAACCCGCCCGCCTTCCTGATCGATGAGGACCGGCGCATCGCGTCGCTGGACCGAGTCCCGCAGCTCGGCAACCAGCGTTTTGAGCTGCTCCGGATCCGAGCAATTCCGCGCAAAAAGAATGAAGCCAAAGGGGTCAGCCTCCCGAAAAAACCGGTGTTCCTCCCCTGAGAGCGAGGCCCCGGCACAACCAAAAATTACTGCGCGGGGAGGCTTGCCGTCAGGGACGGACAATGAGACACCCGATCTTTCGCACCCTGGCCTTTTGGCAAAGACCGCTCGCGGCGGCCTTGTCGGCTACCGGCCCTGCCTGCAATCGGTAAAAGATCCCCCTGCCTTTGATGTCAGCCTTGACCAGCCGCATCGACAGCTTGCCAAACAGGTCACTGTGTTTTTTGCGCAGTGAAACCCAGGTACTGTTTCCTGCGGCCTCCGAACGCAAAGAGGCTATCTGAACCCTCCACCCTTTCGTCGGTTGGGCAGAATTCCTTGCGTCCTCGACAATCTTCGCCATCTGGCTGGCTGCCGTTTTCGCCGGCGGAGGGGTCGCCACTCGAACAGCCTTGGCTGGGGCCTTCACTTGCTTCGGTGGCGGCGCCGCGTTTGGCGAGATGGCATCAAGCCCCTTTGGCGTAATATCGGCCTTTGCGTGGCCTGTCGCGGCTTGCGCGAGGGGTATGCTGGGGGCCGCCGATTTCAGTACGACCGGAATTTTCACCTTTGGCAGCGGCGGTGGTTTGGTGACAACCGGCTCCGGCGGCGGCAACAGCCGTTCGATTTTTGCCTTGTCAGGCTTGCCGCCCAGCCGGGCGTAAATCTGCTTGTCCTGGTTGGGAATTGCCATTCCACCGGGCTGTTCCGGCCTGATCCGGGTCGGCCCTTCACGCGCCTTAATGATCGGCGCGGTCTCCTGGCTCGCCGATTCCGTGCCCCGGTCATAGGAGTAGACCACCACAACGGCAAAGCCTCCCAAAGCCGCCAACGCGATCAACGCGGTCAGGATACGCCTGCCCCATCCGCCCGCGGCCATGCGTTTCCCGAATTGCTGATCGACGTCCATACCCACTACCATCAGCGCATCTCCTCAACTGGTTTAACGCCGATCACGGCGAGCCCGGAGGCAATCACGATTGCCACGGCCCGGGCCAGCGCCAGGCGTGCCGTCGTCAGGCCTTCGTCGTCCGCCACGATAAAGCGCAGGGATACCTGATCGTTGCCGCGATTCCAGAAGCCGTGGAACGCCGCAGCCAGCTCCATCAGGTAGAAGGCAATCCGGTGCGGTTCGTGCGCCAGTGCAGCGTTTTCAACCGTACGCGGCCAGACTGCCAGTCGCATGATCATCGCCAGTTCGCCATTATCATTCAGAAGGTTAAAATCTGCACCGGCAAGCGCCGAATCGTCGAGGACAAGGCCGGGGAAAGTCTCAGCCGCATTGCGGAGAACCGAACAGACCCGCGCATGGGCATACTGAACATAAAACACCGGGTTATCCCGGCTTTGCTCGGTCACCTTGCGCAAATCGAAATCGAGCGAAGCCTCGTTGTTCCGGGTCAGCATGATGAAGCGGACGACGTCCTTGCCGACGTCATCGATGACCTCGCGCAGGGTGACAAACGAGCCGGCCCGTTTCGACATTTTCACCGGCTCACCGCCATCCATCAGGTTCACAAGGCTACTCAGGCGAACATCAAGCGCGCCCTGCCCTTCGGTAATGGCATTGACTGCCGCCTGCAGGCGTTTCACGTATCCCTTGTGATCGGCGCCCCAGACATCGACCATGGTGGAGAAACCGCGCCGGAACTTGTCACGGTGATAGGCAATATCCGAGGCAAAATATGTCCAGCTTCCGTCCGATTTTTGCAAAGGCCGGTCGACATCGTCGCCAAACTGGGTCGCCCGGAACAGAAGCTGTGGCCGCGCCTCCCAATCATCCGGCGGCGGCTTGCCCTTGGGCGGCTCCAGCGTCCCGGTATAGACCAGGTCACGGCCTTCCAGCTCATCGACGACCTGCTGAATCGCGCCGCTTTCGACAAGAGACAGCTCGGAGGTAAACACCGCATGCTCAACGCCCAGCGCCGCGAGATCTTCCCGGATCAAATCCATCATGGCGGCGATCGAAAACTGGCGAAATTCGGGCAACCACTCAGGCTCGTCCTTGCCCCGCCACTTGTCGCCGTCCCGCGCGGCGATTGCCGTGCCGACACCCTTCAGATAATCGCCGGGATACAGGCCCTCCGGAATGGCCCCTAGCTCCTCACCAAGCGCTTCGCGATAGCGCAGAAAGGCCGAGCGGGCCAGCACATCGACCTGAGCCCCTGCATCGTTGATGTAATATTCGCGGCTGATGCCAAAACCAGCCTTGGCCAACAGAGACGCCAGCGCATCGCCAATTACCGCGCCCCGTCCATGCCCGACATGCATCGGCCCCGTCGGGTTGGCGGAGACATACTCAACATTCACCGCCTGCCCGGCACCGGTGTCGCTGTCGCCATAGGCGATACCGGCGCTGAGAATTTCCGGCACCCTTGCATGTAAAAACTTGCTGGAGAGCCGTAAATTGACAAAACCCGGGCCAGCCACATCTGCAGTGGCTATGTCATCATGGGCCGCGAGCACGCCAGCCAGCGCCTCGCCGAGTTCGCGCGGCTTTATACCGGCCGGTTTGGCCAGCACCATCGCGGCGTTGGACGAAAGATCGCCAAGGCTCTCATCGCGCGGCGGCTCGACCGAAATACGCGAGAAATCAAGGCCATCCGGTAACTTTCCGGCCGCGACCAAGTCATCAAGCGATGACTTAACTATTTCTTCTATATATTTGAAAATATTCATTATTCATACAAATCGTAAAGACGCCGATGTTCATCCAGAGCAAACCGGTCGGTCATGCCGGCGATATAGTCGCAGACCAGCCGGGCGCGCGCGGTTTCGTCGAGTTTCTCCGCCTCCTCCCGCCACCGCGTCGGCAGGCAGCCGGGGTCACTATGAAGCAGAACGAACAGCTCCTTTACCACGCGCCGTGCCTTGGTTGTCATGCGGTTTACCCGGTAATGCCGGTACATACGCTCAAACAGAAATTTCTTCAGCCCCCGATTGGCAATTTCCATGTCGTGTGACATGGCGACGACCGGGTGATCAAGCGCGCGAATTCCCGCTGCGTCCTGCGGCGCGGCGGTTTCCAGCCGTCGAACGGTTTCCCCCAGCAGATCCTCAACCATTCGGTCAATCATCCGGCGGGTGGTTTCGTGGATCAGCCTTGACCGCTCCAGCCCCGGATGCAGCCGCGCGACTTCACTGATCAACGGACCTACCAGCGGCTGATCGGCAAGGTCTTCAACCGTAAACAGTCCGGCACGCAGCCCGTCATCGACATCATGCGTGTTATAGGCGATGTCATCCGACAGGGCGGCTATCTGCGCCTCGATGCCCGGCTGGGTGTGGAGTTCGAGATCCAGTTGACGGGCATGTTCCGCCACTGCCCACGGCAGACGTTCGGTTTGCCCTGCCGCCGGAATAAGGGGGCCATTATGCTTGGCGAGGCCTTCGAGCGCCTCCCACGTCAGGTTCAGACCGTCGAAACTGGCATAGCGGGCTTCCAGACGGGTAACAATCCGCAGCCCCTGCCCGTTATGATCGAACCCGCCAAATTGCGCCATCACCTCGCTGAGGCCCTCTTCCCCCGAATGGCCAAACGGCGGATGGCCCAGATCGTGCGCCAACGCCAGCGCCTCCGCCAGATCCTCATCGACCCGCAGGAACCGCGCCAGAGAACGGGCGATCTGCGCCACTTCAAGGCTATGGGTGAGCCGCGTCCGGTAATGATCGCCCTCGTGGTAGACAAACACCTGCGTCTTGTATTTCAGCCGGCGAAACGCGCCCGAATGGATGATTCGGTCCCGATCTCGCTGGAATACCGACCGGGTGCGGCTTTCTGCCTCGGCAACCAGCCTGCCCCGGCTCGCCGACGGATTGGTGGCATAGGGCGCAGCCGTTACGGGCGCATCTGCAGGGGAAGAAAAGCCATCGGCATTCATGGCCGAAAACTAATCCGCCCCACCCCTCAAGGCAATTAAGCTTTTTAGCGGTCGGGATATCTTGTTGTGCGCGCATGATTGACGAAGCCATGCCACAGACCTACATCATTAATGTTACAAATATATCCTTTAGCCCTGCAATTCCGGGAAAACATGACCGAAACCGAGAAAACCGTGACGATCAGCGACAGCGCCATCAAGCGGGTGCGCGCTTTGACCGGTGAGGGCGAGTTCGCCGGCATGAATTTGCGAATCGCGGTGGATGGCGGCGGATGCTCCGGCTTCCAGTATAATTTTTCCTTCGATGACGCCAAAACCGGCGACGACCGGGTCATCGAGCGCGATGGCGTTGAGGTCCTGATCGATAACGTCACCTGGGATTTTATCGCCGGCAGCGAGCTGCATTTCGCCGAAGAGCTGATCGGCTCCTACTTCACGCTGCAGAATCCCAACGCCGCCTCGACCTGCGGCTGCGGCGTCTCCTTCTCGGTTGGCTGAAACCCGAATTCTGCGGTAGAACGTCAGCAGCCATTCCGGCGCTGTAACTGACGGCCTGTATTTATGCCCACCATTGCCACCTGGAACGTCAATTCGGTCCGCGCGCGTCTGCCGCG
>JBLHKG010000038.1:0-9513 GCA_047619835.1 Alphaproteobacteria bacterium | reverse complement strand
CTGATTTTCTGAGTACGGAACAATAATTCCGCGGCGCGCAACTGAAGAGGATCGTTGCACCCGTCGAGGACGCGGCGGAGAATGACATGCGCCATCTGATCGATAAACAGGGGCGGCATGGTCCCAACCGTCGACTGGAACAGCGTCAGGTAGCACGCTTCGACGGTTCCGGCGGCAACCAGCCGGTCACGGAAATCCAGCACATATTTATAATTTTCGCTGGCGTCAGGATCGAGGATCGCGTCGATTTCTCCTGCATCGACCTGGCGCCGTGGATCGTCGAGCAGCGCCTGATTCAGCGCGCGTTCGGCGGGACAGGATTCCGTTTCAAGCTGCAGTTCGGGCCGCAGAAAATAGGCCCGGAGAAAATCATCCGTAACGCCCAGAAGGCCGTCCTCTTGAACGTCGAGAAGATGATAACCGGCAGATTTCCAGAAATTGGGCATGCAGTCTCGTGGGTGTTCGGGTTTTACGGTCCTGATCAGGGCGTTGGGGAGGAAACAAGACGAAATTGTTCGTGTATGCCGTCATCCTCAAGCGCGCGTTCAACCGCGATGATACTGTCTATTGGATAGTCACACAGCCCTGTCGCGAATTCGAGTTCGGCCATCGCGACAGGCAGTGCGCTGTTAACATCCGGGGCGCCATATCGCGCCACAAAATGCAGCGCCAGAGAATTACCAAGTGTTTCATATTCCGAATCCGGCATTTCCCCGATACTGATGAGCGTTGACCAGCCGAAGCTGGCCAGACCAAGAAACCCTGACGTAAAGGCGCGTCGGGTTTTGCCGACTAATTCGGCGGGACCCAGATCAGAGAAGACGAACGAGCCCGGAATTGCCCATTCGCCCGCCTCTGCAGCCCGCTCGAAGACGTTGGTATCGGAATCATCGAGACGAACGGTCAACGGAAACCGGATCATTTGGACCTCCGACAGTTAATTGGTACGTGGCTGTAAATCAAAATTTGTGCTAGCATTATTTCACAATATTGAGGGGACGGGCATGAAAGCGTTTCTTTGGGCGATCATCGCCTGCGTCGGGATAAGTGTCGTCGCGGGTTATGTGCTGACATCGCAGAATGATTCCCAGCATCCTTCCCGAACGGCCGAAAGCGTACGGCTGAATTAACATGATGCCCTACGGTCCCGCTGCATTTTTCGGCGGTGCGTTGCGTTCGGACCTGTTGGAATCGAGAAGCGGGGCAGGGGTAACCGGCTTCGTCGTTGCCGTAAACTCCCGCATATAATCGATCAACTGATGCAGCTGCTTGCTGTGAGGAATACGTTGTACCGGCATCTTGGTGCCTGGCATGAAGATGTCGGGACCTTTGTTAAACAGCTCGAATAAACTGCGCTCGTTCCAGATTACATCGGCTTGATGCAGCGCATCGGAATATTTGTAGCCTATGACCGTGCCGGCCCTTCTACCGAACAACCCGGCGAAATGCGGTCCCGAGCGCCTGGGTCCGCTGCTTGAAAGAGAATGGCAAGCCGCGCACTTTCGATAGAGGCGTGCGCCGGGATGTTTGCTTTCGAGCCAGGGTTTCGGCGCCGCGTCTCCTTCGCCTGGAATGCCAATCCGGTCACCGGTTTCAGCGTGCCAGACGCGTATTGCGCCGTCCGATCCGGCGGAGAGTACAAATCGTCCGTCGCGCGAAAAGGCGACCGCCCAAACCGGTTTGACGTGGGTCTGGATAACCCGGTGCTGCGCCCGCGTCGCCACATTCCAAATCACCAGGGTGCCGTCGCGCCCACCGGATATGGCCAGCTTTCCATCGGGCGAAAAAGCGACCCCGTAAACCGGTCCTTCATGGCCTTTGAGGGTTGCGATCTCTTTCTGACTCGTCAGGTCCCACAGGCGCACCGTCGCATCGGTGCTCGCCGATATCGCGATTTTTCCGGAGGGCGATACGGCCACCTGGGCGACGACCCAGGCGTGCCCTTTCAAGGTGCCCAGCTGCGCCCCGTCACTTGTGCGCCATGTCCGAAGGGCGCCATCCCGGGCGCCAGTAATGATGGTCTCACCATCGGGCAGAAAACGGACTACAGTCACATCGGCGGTATGGGGGATGCTTCGGATCATCTTTCCCGTCTCGGAGTCCCAGAGGCGCACTGTGCGGTCCCACGACCCGGATGCGACAAGTCTGCCATCGGGCGATACCGCGACCGACATTGCCTTGCCTTTATGACCCTTGAAATGGCGGAGGGGTTTCTGTTTGGCGATGTCCCAAAGGATAAGTGTCCCGTCATCGCTTGCGGTGACCGCGCGCGTGCCGTCCGGCATAAAGGCCACTGCATTTACCGGCCCGAAATGCTCTTCAAGGACGGCGGTCGATTTTTGCTCTTCGAAATCCCAAACCCGTGCCGAGTAGTCAAAACTGCCAGTAAGAATGTGTTTTCCGTCGGGGGCGACTGCAAGCGCCCGCACCATGCCACCATGCCCCAGCATATCGGCCAGCGTCAGGGGCGCCCCAAACAAGAGCAATATGGCGGTGAAGACCGCGCACATAAGCCCGGATCGTGTTGCAGCCGCCAAGGTCAAGGCCAGCATTTCAACTACTGAAAATGAGGTTTAGTGGAACGCGGATCGTAGCCCCCTCGTCGTCCAGAACAAGTGCGCCCTCTTCATCGATCGTCTCGAATACCCCCTGGGAGACATGGCTTCCGGTGGAAAATTCAATTTTCTTTCCCTGCTCGGCGGAATGCGAAAGCCACATTGCGCGTACCGGCGAATACCCGTCATTCTGCCAGAGATTCATCCAGGACAGAAAATGTCTTGAAAAACTTTCCAGCAGTAGGGGGGTGGTCAGATCGGCGGCGCCTTCGCCGACTAACGTCGTTTCAAATTGGGCGCCCGCCCAGCCGTCGGGCTGTACGTTTGATACGGCAACACTCGCCCGTAAGACCAGCCATGGCGGCTCGGTTGCTTCCGCAATGCCGGGCGGTGAGGCGAGTTGAACCTGTGCGATAATGCCGACATTGGCGTCAATTGTGTTCGGCCAGCGGTACGTAATATCAATCCCGGCGGGAACAACGCTGCCAATGGCATCCCCCAGCCCGAGCATCCCCACATAAAGGGCGAGCCGCGATTCAGCCAGCGACATTTCCGGGTGAAGGATCACCGCGCAGTCAAAAAAATTCTCGGAATCGATACACAGAATTGTCGCCGGGTCTTCGCCGCCAGCCGCCAGCTCGCGTGCCCGCGCCATCGGATCGTCGGCCGCGCCGAGCGGAATGAGCTTATAGATCGGGGGAAGACGGGCGCTTTCAATCATACAGTTCAGTTATGAGATAGGTTGTCATTCATCGTGCAGCTCACGCTTCTGCGACAACGCCGCGGCAGCGTCGAAGGATATCTAGCGCCAGTTCCAGCCCTGCCTCAACACGCTGGTAGGTTGCCTGTTTGGGACGTTCGCACCGGCGCCCGCTGCATGGTCGTATCCGCTGGGCAGATGACGAACCCCGGATACCAGTTTGCCGGTTTCCCGATCCACGGCGAGCCTGTTCACCTGAAACGCGGAATTGCTGGCGCCGCCGGGAGACATGATTGTCAGCAGATAGACCGGCTTGCCGGCGAGGGTCGAGTTGGCGATCTTGAGCACCTTCACGTCGTATTGCTGCTCGATTGAGGCCTTTGCCTGTCCCGCCGACATGGCGGCCTGGGCGGCGCGCGGGGTTGCTGCTGCAATTACGCATATCGCAACCATCGCCGCGAGGCCGCTGAATTGTTTCAACCTATACATCCGGTTTGTCAGACGTTGCACCGGATGTAACGTCTCCGCCACCCTTGGTCTCGTTTTCTTCCATCCATAAATTGTGATGCTGGTGGGCCCAGTTTTCATCGACATATCCGGTCCCCATGGCGTCATAGGCACCCTCCATCCCAAGCCAGCCAATATAGATATGCGCCAGAATGACGGCGATCATGATCAGCGACAGAATGCCGTGCCAAGCCTGGGACAGCTGCATCTCCTGCATGATCGTGAGGTTGGTCGGCAAATCGAAACCTACGACATTCAGCAGGGCAAAAGTGCTGGCGAACGGGCTGAACTCAAAGGGAAACAGCAGGCAAAGACCCGAAAAACTAAGCGAGGCGCCAGTGATAACCACCATCCAGAACAGGATTTTCTGACCTGCGTTGAATTTGCGCGCCGGCGGATGGACCCCTTTGGAAAACAACCCGCCCGCTTTGGACAGCCAGATCAGATCGTGCCGGTTCGGCATGTTGTCCCGGACCCACAGCATCAGGATGAGAATGATCCCGACCATGAATGCAAATCCAAGAAAATTATGCGCGTATTTTCCCCACATCGTTATGGTCGAGAAAGCATCGCCGCCGATCAGAGGCTTGATCACGTAGCGACCGTACAGCATGTTCAACCCGGTTAGCCCGAGAACGACAAAGCTGGAGGCGGTGAGCCAATGGGCAAACCGGTCAACATTGTTAAACCGTTCGACCAGCCGGCCCGAAAAGCCGTAATCCACCTTAATCCGGCCGCGAATGAGGAAATACACCAGCAGGATTACGAGGACGCCGCCCAGTAGCCAGACACCCCAGTTTGACATCGTTCCATTACGAAAGGCGCGCCAGTTCTCGCCTTCCGACTGAATCATGACCCCGGTATTTCGGTCAGGAAGGCTTACCGCGCCCTGGTTCCCTCGCCGGATCGTGCGCCACATATCGGATGTACTGGTGTTGCCGATCGAGTCTCCGGGCACGCCACCATTTTGCTGGGCGAATGCTGACGATGTAAATTCAGCGCCCTTGAAGATTTGAGGCGTTCCGCCAAAAGCGAGAACAAAAATACCTAAAACCGCGAACAGGCGGCAAAATTTCAGAACAGGTTTACCCATGAACCATTCCCCAAGATACGCGGTAAAAGACACCCGGTTTAAATATCCCGCCTGCGAGCCATCTATTTTCGCGGCTCTGGTGGACGAACGTCGGTGCCTGGCGCCGCACCGGAAGTACCAGACGCGCCGCCACTGGCGGTGTCGAGACCGCCTTGATGATGAATCCGCTCCATCAGGGCCCGACGCGTAGCATTCGAGAGTTTGGTGTCGGGTTTGCCGGCATAATTGCCCTTGTCATAGGCGAGCGAACGCCCCTGTTCCTCATCCCGACAGGCGCCAAGAACCAGGCTTGCCGCCATAACACCACTCAACAGAAGCGCTGTTTTCATCGTTTTCATCGTCACCGCCACTTTTATGTTACCGCCACTTTTATAAAAAAACTTCGATCACAAAAGCAAAACGCCGCCTCGAAAACTGTCGAAACAGACGAGCCGGCGTTGCTGCGACCGCGAGCGGGACGCACAACGCCTCCCGCTCCTGAGCCACATTCGGGACATGCCTTAAGTACGACCGCCCTTGACCTGATACGCCGTTCCCCAGCCCCAGGCGCCGGATCCGAAGCCACGGGCGACGACACGCTCGCGATAGATATCCGATACCTGATCGCTGTCACCGGCCAGCAGCGCCTTGGTCGAACACATTTCCGCGCATAGCGGAAGTTTGCCCTCGGCAAGCCGGTTGCGCCCGTATTTGTTAAACTCGGCGGAGGAATTATTTTCCTCCGGTCCACCGGCGCAGAAGGTGCATTTATCCATCTTGCCGCGGCTGCCGAAGTTTCCGGCCTGCGGGTATTGCGGCGCGCCGAACGGACAGGCGAACAGACAATAGCCGCAGCCGATGCAGACATCCTTCGAATGCAGGACGACGCCATCGTCTGTCTGGTAGAAGGCGTCGACCGGACAAACCGCCATACAGGGCGGATCCGAACAATGCATGCAGGCCACCGAGATAGAACGCTCCCCGGGTTTGCCGTCATTGATTGTCACCACCCTGCGGCGGTTGATGCCCCACGGCACCTCATGCTCGTTCTTGCATGCTGTGACGCAGGCATTGCACTCGATGCAGCGCTCAGCATCGACAAGGAATTTCATTCTGGCCATTGGTCAGTCCTCCCCTTATGCCCGTTTGACGCGGCACAGAGAGACCTTGCTCTCCTGCATCTGCGTCACTGAATCGTAGCCGTAGGTCATCGTGGTATTCGCCGCCTCTCCTAGCACGTATGGATCGGTGCCCTTGGGATACTTATCCCGCTGGCTCTTGCCCATCCAGTGCCCGCCAAAATGGAACGGCATGAAGACAACGCCTCTGCCGACCCTCTCCGTAACCAGCGCTTTAACCTTGACCCTGCCGCCTTCCGGACTTTCGAGCCACATGTCGGCGCCGTTCCGGATGCCGGCATTGTTGGAGTCGAACGGGTTGATCTCGCAGAACATCTCCTGCTGCAATTCCGCGAGCCACGGATTCGACCGGCTCTCGTCACCACCGCCCTCATATTCAACCAGACGACCAGACGTCACGGTAAGTGGATAATCCTTCGAAAAGTCCTTGTCCTGGATCGATTTATACATCGTCGGCAGACGGTAGGACTTGGTGTCGGGATAGGTCTCATATTTCGGCAACAGATCGCGACGCGCCGTATAGAGCGGCTCCCGATGGATCGGCACCGGATCCGGGAAATTCCAGACCACCGCCCGGGCCTTGGCATTGCCAAACGGGGCGCAGCCATGCTTGATCGCAACGCGCTGGATACCGCCGGAAAGATCGGTCTTCCAGTTGGTCTTGTCACCTGCGACCTTGGCGATCGCCGCTTGTTCCTTGGCGGTCAAATCCTTGTCCCAGCCAAGCTTCTTGAGCATCGCCATGGAGAACTCAGGATAGCCGTCCTTGATTTCCGAACCCACCGGATAGGAGCCTTCCGCAAGCAGATTCACACCGTTCCGCTGGACACCGTACCGGGCCCGGAAACACAGCCCGCCTTCGGCCACCGGTTTGGAAGTGTCGTAAAGGATCGGCGTACCGGGATGTTTCATCTCCGCGGTGCCCCAGCATGGCCAGGGCAGGCCGTAATATTCGCCATCGACCGGACCGCCATTTGCCCGCAAAGTCGTCTTGTCGAAAGTCGACTGGTTGGCCATGTGGGCGCGCAGCCGCTCCGGCGACTGACCGGTATAGCCAATGGTCCACATTCCCCTGTTGAATTCACGGGTGATGTCTTCAATTAACGGCTCATCGCCCTTCAGCTTGATGTGTTTGAAGAACTCCTTCGCGAAACCCAGCTTTTTGGCGAATTTAGCCATGATCGTATGGTCCGGCAACGCTTCGAACAGAGGCTTAACCACCGGTTCGCGCCACTGAATTGACCGGTTGGACGCGGTAACCGAGCCATAGGTCTCGAACTGAGTCGCCGCCGGCAGCAGATAGACGCCGTCCTTGCGGTCATGCATCACCGCCGACATGGTCGGATAGGGATCGATCACCACCAGCAGGTCGAGCTTCTCCATCGCCTTTTTCATGTCGGGCAGGCGCGTTTGCGAATTCGGCGCGTGACCCCAGAACACCATCGCCCGGATATTATCGGGTTGGTCCATTTTAGCCTTGTCCTCGAGCACGCCATCGAACCAGCGCGACACCGGGATGCCCTTGGTTTCCATTAGCTTCTTGGAACCAAAGCGCCCCTTGATATAGTCGTATTTCACATCCCAAACGCGCGCCCAATGTTTCCACGAGCCGGTTGCCAGGCCGTAATATCCCGGCAGGCTGTGCGACAGGATGCACATGTCGGTTGCGCCCTGCACATTGTCATGGCCACGGAAAATATTGGTGCCGCCGCCGGAGGTCGCCGCATTGCCCAGCGCCAGCTGGAGAACGCAATAGGCCCGGGTGTTGTTGTTGCCCGTCGTATGCTGGGTGCCGCCCATGCACCAGATGATGGTGCCGGGCCGGTTATTGGCCAGCGTCCGCGCAACCCGCTTGATCTGGGCGCCCGGAACGCCGGTAACCCGCTCGGTTTCCTTCGGGTCCCACTTCTTCACCTCGGTCCGGATCTGATCCATGCCCCAGACGCGCTGGCGGATGAACTGCTTGTCTTCCCAGCCATTCTCGAAGATGTGCCACATGATGCCCCAGATCAGGGCAACATCGGTGCCAGGGCGCATGCGGACATATTCATCGGCGTGCGCCGCCGTGCGGGTAAAGCGTGGATCGCACACGATAATCGGCGCGTTACGCTGTTCCTTGGCTTTAAGAATATGCAGCAACGACACCGGATGAGCTTCGGCCGGGTTGGAGCCGATCAGCAGCACTGCCCGCGAATTATGAATGTCATTGAAGCTGTTGGTCATCGCGCCGTAGCCCCAGGTATTGGCCACGCCGGCAACCGTCGTCGAATGACAGATCCGCGCCTGATGGTCGCCGTTATTGGAGCCCCAGAAGGCGTAGAATTTACGGAACAGATAAGACTGCTCGTTGCTGAATTTTGCGGAACCCAGCCAGTAAACTGAATCAGGGCCGGATTTTTTGCGAATATCCAGCATCTTGTCGCCGATTTCGCTGATCGCCGTGTCCCATGAAATGCGTTTCCACTTGCCGCCTTCCATTTTGACGGGATAACGCAGGCGTCGTTCTCCATGCGCGTGCTCGCGCACCGCCGCGCCCTTGGCGCAATGCGCGCCGAGATTAATCGGGCTGTCGAAGCTCGGCTCCTGTCCGACCCAAACACCGCCTTCGACTTCCGCGGTTACGGTGCAGCCGACCGCGCAATGGGTGCAGACAGAGAGAACCTTTTTGATTTCTTTGGCGGCCGCCTGGGTTTGGGCATCGGCCTTGGAGACCATGCCATATTTAAAGGTCGCCGCTGCAGCGAGACCGCCAGCGACAATACCTGAACCCTTGATAAAGCCGCGCCGATCAACCGCGCCGCTTTTCCCCGCCAATGTCGATGTCAGGCTGCTCGTGCGCGAAACCCCATCGATTTTCTTAATAAGCATTTTTCTCTCCTGTCCCTTACATCATGGCCGCGTTACCAGGGGCGGCTAGAACCGCGCCGTCCGGTACGCGGCCTTCACATGGTCGGTTTCGCGATAATCGCCGGCAGTATAATTGCCTGGAGGTTTCTCTGCGGCGGTCGCCGTACTGGCCACCACACCGAGCGCTGCTGCGCCCGCGACGCCCTTGCCGGCCGTTTTGAAAAAATTCCGTCGGGCAGCGGATTTTAGCGTTTCGTCCTTGGTCGTCATGGTCTGACCTCCTTTGGCGAGTTGACGGGAATGTGCCATGCCGGCTTCGCTAAGCCGCCATTTCAAATGATTGCGATTCAATTTGCATAAACAGTCGTCCGACGGTTCCGACCGGGCGGTAAAACGACGCACTCGGCGTCTTCTCTAGATCCTGGAAAAACAGCGTGGCCCAGGGCCGAATATGAGTATCGAAGAACGCCTTCTGATCGGCGATCGACATTGGGGCGCCGAACTGGCCCATTATCAGCGCGCACATGGTTTCACAGAGCGCTGCGATGTGATCTTCCGGCTCCACCGTGTCATCCGATTTGGCAATTCCAAGATCGGCAAGCGCCGCGCGCAGCCGCGCTAGCGGCTTTTCATACATGAAACCGGTCAGATAATAGCTGGCATAGGGTTTGAGTTCCGATTCGCCGATGCCGA
>JBLHKG010000037.1:0-9515 GCA_047619835.1 Alphaproteobacteria bacterium | reverse complement strand
CCCTCACCCTGCATCTGTTCGATGCGGCGGTCGATCAACTGCTTTTCCATCTTGAATTCGGGAATGCCGTAGCGCAGAAGCCCGCCGATGCGGTCATTTTTCTCGAACAAGGTGACGTCATGCCCAGCACGCGCAAGTTGTTGCGAACAGGCGAGCCCTGCCGGGCCCGATCCGACCACGGCGATGCGCTGGTCGGTTCTTGACGATGGCACGACCGGGCCAATCCAGCCTTCTTTCCAGCCACGATCAACAATGGCGCACTCGATGGTCTTGATGGTGACCGGCTGGTCGTCAATGTTCAGCGTGCAGGCTGCCTCGCACGGCGCGGGGCAGATGCGCCCGGTAAATTCGGGGAAATTATTGGTCGAATGTAATGTCGTCAGGGCTGCTTCCCAGTGTTCGCGATAGACGAGATCGTTCCAGTCCGGGATCAGATTATTGACCGGGCAGCCGTTATGGCAGAACGGGATTCCGCAATCCATGCAGCGCGCAGCCTGCTCGCCCAATTTGGGATCGGGCAACGGCTTGACGAATTCGGTCCATTTCGTGCGGCGCGCATCGGGCTCTTCATAGCCGCGATCCTCGCGCTCATACTCCAGAAAGCCGGTTGGCTTACTCATCCTGCATATCCTTCATCGCGACAAACGTATTATTCGGCGGCTGCCACCTTGGCGCCGTTCTGCTCGTCGTTCATTTCAAGCAGGGCGCGGCGATAATCCTTGGGCATTACCTTGATGAACTTCCGGCACATCGTCTCCCAGTCTTCGAGGAGCGAGCTCGCCCGTTTACTGCCGGTCAGCAGACGGTGGCGCTCGATCAGTATACGCAACCGCTCGGCATCGAAGTTCAACATGTCGCCCATTCCGCTATCATCGACGCCACTCGAGCGCTGCCGGGGCCGTTCCGAGTCGACGGAATCCGAATTGTCGTTTGGACCGACCGGTTCAAGATCGACCATCGCCAAGTTGCAGCGCGTCTCAAATTGACCGTCAGGGTCATAAACATAAGCAATGCCGCCCGACATGCCCGCCGCGAAATTCCGCCCGGTCTCGCCCAGAACAACGACGACTCCGCCGGTCATGTACTCGCAGCCGTGATCGCCAACGCCTTCAACGACGGTGACGGCACCGGAATTGCGAACCGCAAATCGTTCGCCGGCGACGCCCTCGAAATAGGCTTCGCCCGAAATGGCGCCGTAAAGGACAGTATTGCCAACGATGATGTTTTCGGTCGGCTCGCGCTGCGATCCCTCAGGTTGCCGCACGACTACATGTCCGCCGGACAGGCCCTTGCCGACATAGTCGTTGGCATCGCCGGTCAGTTCCAGACTGACTCCGTGTGCCAGGAAGGCGCCGAAGCTGCCGCCTGCTGTGCCTGCAAGACGGATGGTGATGGTGTCGTTGGCCAGCCCGGCGTGACCGTAACGCAGGGCTACCTCACCCGACAGCATGGCGCCAACAGTGCGATGAACATTGCGGATGTCGCGCTCGATATGCACCGATTTTCCTGATTCAAGCGCCGGCCCGGCTGCTTCGATCAGCTCCATATCCATCGCGGCAACCAAATTATGGTCCTGGATCTCGCTGTTATGGATTGCAACGCCGTCGGCCGCCGGCACCTGATAAAGCAGTCTGGTGAGGTCGATGCCCTTTGCCTTCCAGTGATTGACGGCGCGATTCATTTCAAGCCGGTCGACCCGGCCAATCATTTCCTCAATTGTACGGAAACCCAGCCTGGACATGAGTTCTCGAACTTCTTCGGCCACGAAAAAGAAGTAGTTGATGACATGTTCGGGCGTGCCGGTGAATTTCTTGCGCAGTTCCGGATCCTGAGTTGCAACGCCGACCGGGCAGGTATTGAGGTGACATTTGCGCATCATGATGCAGCCGGCGGCAATCAGCGGCGCGGTGGCGAAGCCAAACTCATCGGCGCCGAGAAGGGCTCCGATGACGACATCCCGCCCGGTGCGCAGGCCGCCATCAACCTGTACGGCGATCCGACCGCGCAGCCCGTTGAGGACCAATGTCTGCTGGGTTTCGGCGAGCCCGATTTCCCATGGCGAGCCAGCGTGGGTTAGCGACGTCAGCGGACTCGCGCCAGTGCCGCCGTCATAGCCGGAGATGGTGACGTGGTCCGCCCGGGCCTTGCTGACGCCAGCCGCGACAGTGCCGACACCGACCTCGGAAACCAGCTTCACGGAGACGCGCGCCCGTGGGTTGACGTTCTTCAGATCGTGAATGAGCTGCGCCAGATCTTCGATCGAGTAGATATCGTGATGCGGCGGCGGCGAGATGAGGCCGACGCCGGGTGTAGAATGGCGCACACGGGCGATGTTCTTGTCGACCTTGTGACCGGGCAGCTGTCCGCCTTCACCGGGCTTCGCGCCCTGCGCCATCTTGATCTGTATATCGTCGGCGTTGACCAGATATTCGGCCGTGACGCCGAAACGCCCGGAGGCGACCTGCTTGATCGCCGAGCGCATCGAATCGCCATTGGGCAACGGCGTGAAGCGGTCGACTTCCTCGCCCCCTTCGCCGGTATTGGATTTCCCGCCAATGCGATTCATGGCGATGGCCAGCGTGGTATGCGCCTCGCGGCTGATCGAGCCGAAGCTCATTGCGCCGGTTGCAAACCGCCTGACGATCTCGCTTGCAGGCTCGACTTCGTCGAGCGGCACGGGCGTATCGGCGTACTGAAAATCCATCAGTCCGCGGATGGTCAGGTGGCGTTCGTTTTGTTCGTTGATGCTTTTGGCGAAGGTTGCGTACTGGTCCGGCTGGTTGCCGCGTACCGCATGCTGCAGCGCCGTCACCGATTCCGGTGTCCAGGCGTGATCCTCGCCCCGCAGCCGAAACGCGTAATCGCCGCCGACGTCCAGCATATCGCGGTAAATCGGGTTGTCGCCGTAGGCGTTACGGTGGCGCTGCACGGTTTCCTCGGCGATGGCGTCAATATCGGTGCCTTCGATTGTCGAGGCAGTGCCGGTGAAGTATTTCTCGACGAAATCGCTGGCAAGGCCCACGGCGTCGAAAATCTGGGCGCCGCAATAGGATTGGTAGGTGGAAATGCCCATTTTGGACATTACTTTAAGGATCCCCTTGCCAACCGCCTTTATGTAATTCTTCTGGACGTCCGCTGTTTCGAGCTTCAGGCCGTTCTCAGTCCGGATCTGTTCCAGCGTTTCAAACGCCATATACGGGTTGATCGCCTCGGCGCCGTAGCCGGCAAGAACGCAGAAATGATGGACTTCACGCGCTTCGCCGGTTTCCACCACAAGTCCGGTGGAAGTCCGCAGACCCCGCTTGATCAAATGGTGGTGCACGGCAGCCGTCGCGAGAATGGCGGGAATTGGTATACGCGCATCTGACGCAGCCCGATCGGACAGGATCAGGATATTATGCCCGTCGATGACGGCGTCGGTCGCGTCGCGGCACAGCTTTTCGACCGCCGGGGCCAGCCCGTCAACCCCTTCAGACGCCAGCCAGGTCGCATCGAGCGTGTGGGTGCGGAAGGCTTCGCCGACGAGGGTCGAGATTGACCGGATTTTATCGAGGTCCTTGTTGGTGAGGATGGGCTGCATTACCTCAAGTCGATAGTGCGACCCCGCGTGATGGCCGAGAAGGTTCGGCCGTGGCCCGATCATGGAGACAAGGGACATCACCAGCTCTTCGCGGATCGGATCGATCGGCGGGTTGGTGACCTGGGCGAAATTTTGTTTGAAATAGTTATAGAGCAGCTTCGGCTTCTGGGAGAGAACCGCGATCGGCGTGTCAGTGCCCATCGACCCGATGGGATCTTCGCCAAGGCGCGCCATTGGTTCCAGAAAAATCTGTAGATCTTCCTGCGTATAGCCGAAGGCCTGCTGTAAATTCAGCCATTCTTCTCGGTCGTTGTCGTATGACAGCGTCTCCGACGAGGGAGGATCCGCGAGCTCTTCCAATTGAAACTGGGTGTCGTCGAGCCATTCCTGGTAGGGATGCTCGTCGGCGAGCTTCCGTTTGATTTCCGTATCGTCAATGATGCGGCCTTCTTCGAGGTCGATCAGCAGCATCTTGCCCGGCTGCAGCCGCCATTTTTGGATGATGTTTTCTTCTGCCACAGGAAGAACGCCAACCTCGGACGCCAGGATCACCCGGTCATCGTCTGTCACCACATATCGCGCCGGTCGCAGACCATTGCGATCAAGCGTCGCACCGATCTGGCGGCCGTCGGTAAAGGCAATCGCCGCCGGCCCGTCCCAAGGCTCCATCAGCGCGGCATAATATTCGTAGAAGGCGCGTTGATTTGCGTCGATGTGCCGGTTGCCGGCCCAGGCCTCGGGAATCAGCATCATCATGGCATGAGAAAGCGAATAGCCGCCCGCCACCAGAATCTCGAGAGCATTGTCGATACAGGCAGTGTCGGACTGCCCATGCGGGATCAGTGGCCACATCTTGTCGAGATCCGGACCGATCAGGTCTGACGACATGGAATGGCGTCTGGCATACATCCAGTTGACGTTGCCGCGCACGGTATTGATTTCGCCGTTATGGGCCAGCATGCGGTAGGGATGTGCCAGCCGCCAGGACGGGAAGGTGTTGGTTGAGAACCGCTGATGCACCATCGCCAGCGCCGATTCGGTGAGTGGATTTCCGAGATCGCAATAAAAGCTCCCGACCTGCGGCGCCAGCAGGAGGCCCTTATAGACCACGGTCCGTGACGAAAAGGACGGCATGAAAAAGTCACCGATTCCGTCAGGCCCGCCATCCTCCGAAAGGGCGCGAGCGGTGTTGAGGGTCTGTTTGCGGATGGTCAGGATCTTGCGCTCAAATGCGTCCTGATCCTTAACTCTGGGGTTGATGCCCAGTATCGCCTGACGGATCACCGGCATGGTTTCGATGACGCGCGTACCCAGGCCTGTCAGATCGGTGGGAACGTCGCGCCAAGCGAGAATAGGTTGCCCTTCGGCTGCGGCAAATCGCTCCAACAGAGCAATGCTGGCGTCCCGCGCCGCCTCTTCCTGTGGCAGAAAACACATAGCGACCGCGTAATGGCCCGGCTCCGGCAGTTCAAGTCCGACATTTGTGGCCCAGTCACGCAGCAACCGGTCTGGAATCTGGATCAGACATCCGGCGCCATCGCCCACCAGCGGGTCGTTGCCGACCGCGCCGCGGTGATCGAGATTGACCAGGATCTCAAGCCCGTCCTGAATAATATCGTTGGATTTCAGGCCTTTAATGTTCGCGACAAAGCCAACGCCGCACGCATCGTGCTCGTTTGCAGGGTCATAGAGGCCGTGTCGCGTCTGAGCGATCATTTTATCCTTTTCTCCCTGACCCGCCCCTCTTCGGGTCGCTGGATCATGAATGTCAAACTTGCCTATTTTGGACCAGACTTGCCGCAATTGCGAATCATTGTACGAATCATCGCGCGGCTCGCCCGTCCAAGCCAAGGTTTCACAGTAGCGCCCTCGTCCTCGTTAGGCTGATATGCCAGAGGCGGGACGTGCCCGTAAACCAAAGCGTTAGCCTAAATCAACATGCCAAGCGATGTCCCTCAAATCAGGTGGCATCGCGGTTCCCGTGGCGTGGTCCTTGTTGCTATGATCAGGGGGTATTACCCGGTGATTGCAACAAGGAACAAACATGACAACAAATAACAGCGCAGCACGAAAACCAGTTGATCCAGTCGTGATCGAACTGGTGCGCAGCGGGGTGATGGCGGTCACCGGGAACATGAAGACCAACCTCACGCGCACCGCTTATAACATGATTATCTATGAAGCGCTCGATTTTACAGTCGGTTTATTTACCGCAAAAGGCGAAACGGTGTCGATCGGCCTCGGCCTGCCGATGTTCATTCGTGGCATGGCGGCGACGCTCAAGGCAAAACTCGAACATTTCGGCGTCGAGGGCATCGAACCGGGTGATATACTGGTCACCAACGACGCCTATACCACGGGCAGTCATCTGAACCACATCACGCTCAGCCTGCCGATCTTTCACGACGGCGAGCTGGTGGCCTTTGCCTGTTGCATGGCGCATTGGCTCGATATTGGCGGCGCGCTGGGCGGCATCACCACCGATATTTACTCAGAAGGCCTGCAGGTTCCCATTCTCAAGCTGCATAAGGCGGGCGAGGTGAACCAGGACCTGATTGAGATCATCAAGATGAACGTGCATATCCCCGACCGGGCGATGGGGGATCTGCGGGCGCAGATATCCGCGGTCAAGACGGGCGAGAAAGGGTTTACCGAGCTTTTGGACCGCTATGGCTGTGACGACGTTCTGGGCGCCATTGATGAGATCATGGATCACTCGGAACAGGCCGCGCGGGCGCGGACGCTGTCGATCCCGGACGGGGTTTACGAGGCGGAATCCTTCATGGATGACGACGGCGTCGATATCGGGCGGCGTATTCCCATCCGGGTCAAGGTGATCATCGAAGGCGATGAGATGACCGTCGATTTGTCCAATGTGTCGCCGCAGGTGCGCGGATTCTACAATTCAGGCATTACAACCGGGTACGCCTGTGCCCAGGTCGCCTATAAATGCCTGACATCGCCAACCGATTATCCGATCAATGACGGTAGTCTGAGATCACTCAAAGTCATCATTCCACCGGGCAAAGTTGTCAGCGCGGTCCGGCCGGCGCCGATGCGGGTGTGGATGACCATTCCGATGACCGTCATCGACACGATCTTCAAGGCCCTGGCGCCGGTGATTCCCGACCGGGTGATTGCCGGCCATCACGCCGATCTTGGCATGGCCATGTTCCACGGGATCGATAAGAAGGAAAAGCGCCTGTTTATCGGCTCAAGCGGTCCGCTGGGCGGCGGGTGGGGCGCCAAGCAGGGTGAGGACGGCATGTCCGCGACCGTGTGCCTCAATGACGGCGATACCCACAACACGCCGGTCGAGCTGACCGAAAACAAATTTCCCATGCTGATCCGGAGTCATTCGCTGATCCCCGATTCGTGCGGCGCCGGAAAGAACCGGGGCGGGCTGGGGATAGAATATACGGTCGAGGCGCTGTCGGACTTCAATCTGACGACGCGCGGCGAGCGGTCGCATTGCCCGCCCTGGGGCCTCAATGGCGGTCTCGACGCGACCGGCAATGAGGTGGGGCTGCAGCTTGATGGGAAATGGGTGGCGGATCTGCCCAATGCGAAGGTGCTGGCCGTCAATCTGAAGCCGGGCGACGCCTATCGCATGCGCTCCGGCGGCGGTGGCGGGTTCGGCGCGCCGTATCTGCGGAATGTGGACGCCGTTCTCCACGACGTACGGCAGGGTTATGTGTCGATAGAAGCGGCGTCAGCGCTCTACGGGGTGGTGGTTAACGCTGAGACAATGGAGGCTGACCTCTCGGCGACGACAAGCGCCCGGGTGAAATTACAGGCGGCAGAAGCGGGTTAGCTAAAACCCGGGCGTGGAATCAGTCTTGAGTTTGAGGCTGAGCGATAATCCTCCGGCGCCGCAGCACGGGCAGGTCGCCGCGATCAGGAATTCCTGACGTTGCTCGTCGGTGATATCGGCCTGATCGAGCAGATCGGCGAGCTGCTGTTGAAAGGCAAGATGGGCGGATTGCTCGCCATAGAGGATACGGTCAGATCCGAAAGCGTCGGCGGAACGAGTGTCGACTGCGTCTGCTTCCTGTGAAGCATCGTCCTCGGGCCTGGTATCGGTCATGCCATCATGGTCCTTTGGTGTGGGCGCAAAATATCAAACTATCAAAATATCAAACTATCCAGCGGTCAGTATAGAGAACAATCGTCCATTTGACGTATAGCGTCTCCGCTCCTTACTCTTCCCGGAAATACGCGACCAATAATTGTCTTCTGACAGGGGGAAATTAATGAGTAGTGCTGAGCCGGGTCGTCGCGCCGATCCCGTTATCACGGAAATTATCCGGAGCGGCGTGATCGCGGTCACTGAGGAAATGAAGACCAACCTCATGCGCACCGCCTACAACCATATCATTTATGAAGCGCTCGACTTCACCACCGGGCTTTTCAACGCGAGAGGCGAGACGGTTTCCATCGGGCTTGGTCTGCCAATGTTCATCCGCGGCATGGCCGAGACCTTGAAGGCGAAGATCGCTCATTTCGGAATCGAGGGTATCGAGCCCGGCGATATTCTCGTTACCAATGACGGCTATATCACCGGCAGCCATCTTAATCACGTCACGCTGAGCCTGCCGATTTTTCACGAAGGGAAGCTCGCCGCCTTTGCGGTCTGTATGGCGCACTGGCTGACGATTGGCGGCAATATCGGCGGCATGACGACAGATATTTTCTCTGAAGGGCTGCAAATTCCGATCCTGAAGCTGCAGCGGGCGGGGGTGATCAATCAGGATCTTCTCGACATCATCAAAATGAACGTCCATCTGCCGGAACGCGCGATGGGCGATCTTCGCGCCCAGCTGACCGCAGTCAGGACCGGCGAACGGCGTTTCAGCGAATTGCTCGACCGCTATGGCCAGGATGAAGTGCTCGGCGCCATCGACGACATCATGGACCAATCGGAACGGGCCGCCCGAGAGCGCACCCTGTCCATTCCCGACGGCACCTACGAAGCGGAATCCTTCATGGACGACGACGGCGTCGATATCGGTAAGCACATCCCCATTCGGATCAAAGTGATCGTCGCCGGCGACCGTATGACGGTGGATCTGTCCAACGTCTCGAAGCAGGTGCGGGGTTTTTATAATTCGGGTCCGACCACCGGCTATGGCGCGTCGCAAGTGGCGTTTAAATGTCTGACCTCGCCGACTGATTATCCGATCAATGACGGCAGCTTCCGGGGGCTGGAGGTCATCAACCCGCCGGGCCGGGTGGTATCCGCCGTGCGCCCGGCGCCGATGAGAAGCTGGATGACCATCCCCATGACGGTGGTCGACACGATTTTCAAAGCCCTCGCGCCGGCCATCCCCGACCGGGTGATTGCCGGTCATTTTGCCGATCTCGGCAATGCAACGATGTTCGGATTCGTTCCCGATGAGGGTCGCATGATCATTACGTCTACCGGACCTATCGGTGGCGGCTGGGGCGCAAAAAAGACCGAAGATGGGGTCAGCGCCACGGTTTGCATCAATGACGGTGACACGCATAACAGCCCGGTCGAATTGATGGAGACCAAATATCCGATTGTTTACGAGCGGTACGGCCTGGTGCCCGATTCCGGGGGCGCTGGCACATTTCGCGGTGGGTTAGGGTCTCAACTGGCGGTTCGTCTTCGCAAGGACCTCAATTTTTCAACCCGCATCGAGCGCATGCTGTGCCCACCGTGGGGCCTTGAAGGCGGCCAGGATGGTTTCGGAAATCTGGTCGAGCTGGACATGGTTGGAGTCGACAACCCCAAGATGGTCAACGCCAAGGTGTTTACCGCCCGGCTCAAGGCAGGAGATCTTTTCCGGGTTCGCGGCGGCGGCGGCGGCGGCTTCGGCCCGGCCTGGCAACGACCGGCGGAAAAGGTTCAGGAAGACGTCCGGCAAGGCTATGTCACGCTTGAGAGCGCGAAGGCGAATTACGGCGTTCT
>JBLHKG010000036.1:0-9564 GCA_047619835.1 Alphaproteobacteria bacterium | reverse complement strand
ACAGCGCCTTGATTGCGCATGGCGAGGATATCGTGAAGCCCGCCGACTCGACGGACGAGTTTCAATATGAGGCCGAGATTGTCGTCGTCATCGGCAAATCCGGGCGCAATGTCACGCCGGATGAGGCCTGGGATCTGATCTTTGGATGGACCATCGGCAACGATGTCAGCGAGCGGACATGGCAGCAGAGTGACCCGACCAATATCCGCGCCAAGAACTGCGATAGCTTCAAGCCGATGGGCCCGTTCATTCTTCAGGGCCAGGATATGCGCGGCATGCGTACCGACGTCCGCCTCAACGACCGCCAGGTTCACTCGTTCGATACTGGCGATATGATCTTCGATCCGGGCGTCGTCATCAGTGAGATATCGAAATACAACACGCTCAGCCCCGGCGACGTCGTCTGGCTCGGCACGGACGATAAACCGCACAACATGAAAGTCGGCGACATGCTGGAGATCGAGATTACCGGCATCGGCCTGCTGCGAAACCAGGTGGTTGCAGAGGCGCCACGACGATAGCGGGCGCAATCGATAGGATGCACGAACCGGGTTCGCTTGTTCTCCAACACCTGATGTTCGACCGCTGACGTCCGTTAACGGCGGTAACCCGGAGGTTTCTCAGGCTAATCAGAACAGCCGAGTCTGACCCAAAGGCAACCTTTTCCAGTCCGTTACATCACGCGTTTGATGTCGGTGTAATCCCCATTGGTCCACAGCTTCACGGTCACGTTCTTTCTGGTGCGGTTGCGCCAGAACCAGCCGTGATTGCCGTTAAACGCGGCTTCGAGTACCCCATCATCGCCCGCGACGGACCGGCCCCTCTTGTAGCTCTTTGACGCGCCTCCGGGGCCATCGCCATGCTTGTCGAAATTCACCTTTCCGCCTTCGGCTGTCCAGGCGTAATTGGCTTTTGCGCCCTTGCGCATCCTCAGCTTGATTTCAGCGCCCTGGCCCGGCTTAAGGGTGAGGGACATTTCATCCTTGCGACCAAACATTTTTTTGGCTTCGCCAGCCGCCGGCATCGCCCCCGCACCTGTTCCGGGTCCGTGACCAGCCTCGTGGGCTGCGGCAGAGCCAATAAACAACCCGTCACGGAACCGCTCCATGAGACTTGAGCGCGATTTTAGTTCGATTGTTTTGGGCGGTGTCTTGTTCCGATCCGCTTCGGCTTCCTTTTCCAGCTGCATTTTGATTTCTCCCATATCGGCAAGACCGATCAGACGACCGATGCCGGTGGGGTCGATTCCATATTCGGCAGGCAAGATAGTGGTGAACAGCAACGCCACCGCGACGATCGCTGCGACAAAGGTGGAACGCAGCAGCGTTCTTGTGGTTGGCAACTCTTCACGGGTGGGAATATCGGTATTGTACATGGTCTGGTTTCCTTACTGGTTAGCTGAGGACATAACCGGTGAGCTGATAGCCGATCAGCATGAATCCGGCGGACATCAAGGCAACGTTCGCTGTATAGGCGTGACGCCAGAAGCTGCTGGTACGACGCCAGAAGCTGATTGCAATGAGAATGGCGGCAAGGGCGAGAAACTGTCCGATCTCCACCCCCACATTGAAGGCAAGAAGATTGGGGATCAGACCGTCGGTCGCAATGTCGAACTCCTGAATTTTAGTCGCCAGACCGAAGCCGTGAAACAGGCCGAAGATCAAGGTGGCTGCCTTGATATTCGGCTGAAACCCGAACCACCTTTGGTACGCACCCATATTATCGAGCGCCTTATAGACGACGGACAGCCCGATAATGGCATCGATGATGTGGGAGTTGACAGCCGTTCCCACCAGCACACCAAACAGCAAGGTGGTCGAATGTCCTAAAGCGAAGAGGCTGACATAAATGCCAATATGTTTTGCCTTGTAGAGAAAGAAGATCACGCCCAAGAGGAACAGGAGGTGATCGTATCCCGTCACCATGTGTTTGGCGCCGAGATAAATATAGGGCAGAAGATGCATACCCGATATTTCGAGAATGTAGCCCTTATCGCCCGGGGTCACATTGTGGGCGATGGCCGGGTCGATCAGGAAAACCGCGCCTGCAAACATAAGCGCGGCGGCAAGAACCGGGCGCGTCAGCGGATCAGACAATCGGGTTCGTTCCCTGTATAGGGGTTCAGTCATCATGAATTCCCATCATGTAGATTGAAATCAGCTGCGCAAGGCAGCGTTATTACAAGCGGGATCAGAAATATTTTGGCGGGCGTTCTATCGGGTCCGGAGGACGGGCTAGCGCGGAAAGCCCCCAATTCGCATTCCATTCGCGAAACAGGATTGGTGACCTAATAGCGAACCCCGAAATTATGCTTAGCGTTTCATGGGAATGGTCGAAGACATTGTGTCCGTGAAAATGGCCCGGAACCTGTTCGGTGGGTTCGCCGTCTTCATGCGTATGACCATGGTTGGCGGAAGGGGCGGCAAGCACATCGTGGCGGATTTTCTCTGCATGGGCCACGGCCGCGCCACTATGCGCGTGCCCGATACCCCAAGCCGCCGCCACTGCTTGAAATACCGTCAGCAAAACAATGATGACACAAAGCCTTCTTGTGCTAACCAAGCCCTTATTCCCTGCTTTCACCGAGCGCACCTAGTGCATCCCTATAGCATGGTCCCGCGGCGATCAGGCTAACAAAGTACGACGAGATCGTTCCGGCCCACGACTTCGACCCGGTGGGATATTGGTGAACAAACTAAGCAGACCCCAACTCAAATCAGATATCGGAGGTGACCTTGACGTATCTCAGGCGTGGTCAGAACAGTTGAAGTTTGGTTTTTCCCTGAATGAGTGGACACCTAGAATGGGCGGGAAGTGAACGTTCGCAAGGGCCTTCGCGATGTTTAAGTTTCGGTGCGGATACTGTGACCATGTCGGTGGTGCAGATCGGGGTAATGCGGATGCCCGTGAACCAGCGGTCGGTGGTGGTGCATATGGGTATGTTCCACCCCCGGATGCACCGCCGAATGATGGTCATGCTGGTGGTGTTCGTCATGGTGGTGGCGATGCTCGTGTACCATCGTTTCATGCGTATGATCGTGCCCATGCCGTTCAGAGAGATGGAGCCACAAACCCAGTCCCATCAGGCCCCCGGCAATCAGCAGCAGCATCGACAGTGGTTCCCCGAGTATCACGACAGCGAGAATCGCCCCGACGAATGGCGCGAGTGAGAAATAGGCCCCCGTACGGGCGGCGCCAAGGTGGCGTAAGCCCAGCACAAAAAGTGTGAGGCTCACTCCGTACCCGAAGAAGCCGATGAGGGTTGCGGTGAAGAGAACGCTGAAAGGCGGCAAACTGGCACCGTTCATCATGGCGAGCGTCAGATTGACTGTGCCGGCAAACAGCCCTTTTAACATGGCTATCTGCACCGGATCGGCGGAGGAAAGCTTGCGCGTCATATTGTTGTCGATGCCCCAGCACAAGCAGGCACCAGCGATCAAAACCGCCCCCCATTGGAAGGAGGCGTGACCACGCCACGAGATCAACGCCGCGCCGGCAAGGATAGCGGCTGCACCCAGAAGGAGGCGGCGGTCCACGTTTTCGCGGAACACAACCCAAGCGATGCCCATGGTTGCCAAGCCTTCAAGATTGAGTAGCAGCGATGCCCCGGCCGCGTCGGTCTGGTTGAGGCCGTACATTAACAGCAGCGGCCCAAGAAGACCGCCCATAACGATCACTATCGTGAGACACGGTAAGTCGGCGCGCCGCAAAGGGGCCTCGACAGTCGGCATGCGAAGGACTTTACGCGAAACATGGACGGCCGCGAGCCCAAACCCCGCTCCGAGATAAAGCAGTCCGGCCATCACCCAGGGATCGACCGATGCCAGAAGAAGCTTGGCGAAAGGAGTGCTGGCGCCGAACAGCGCGGCGGAAGTCACAGCGAGTATAATTCCCGTTCGAAACATATCGCGAACTTAACTCGCCTAATTGCATTCGTCGCGCTGTGTTTGTCGAACGGTCAGCCAAGGGGCGAAGCCATTTATCACTAACATCTAGAGCCCTATCCGACCAAATGGTTCCATTTGGTCGGATAGGGCTCTAGATGCCGCTTCTTGGCTAAAAAGCGCACTGATTGGGTGCGCCGAAGACTTCCGCTAATGAATGCAACGCGGAAGTCATGGTGCCTGAATAACGCCCAGACGCAGCAGGGGCGGGTTTAAAACCCGCCCCTACAGATCAGGCCCTGAAATGACTTCAGATTGTTACTTGATCATCCCGTGCTTCGCCGCGATCTCCTTGGTCCAGACGCCCTTCTTCTTATAGAAGGCGATGGCGGCCGGATGGTAGGGCATGACCGGCAGGTCGGTGGCCGCGTTCTTGTTGGAGAACCCGCGCAGCGAGAAATGAGATTTCTGGATTTCCTTCTCGTTATCCCACATCGCCTCCAGCACGTCGTTCAGTACCTTCTTGTCGATATTCTTGTGGGTCAGCAAATAGCTGTCCGAGGTCAGCAGGGTAGTTTTCGACTGCAGGCCGAGATGCTTGATCGGCGGCATGGTGGTCAGTCGTACGCCGGGGAACACGCGCTTGCGGAACAGCGCCAGCGCCTCGGGCGTGTTCTGGAAGGACAGGAAGCGAACCTTCTTCTTGGCATGGATTTCCCGGATTGCCGGCATGCCGATCGGGCCCCAGGCAACATCGACGCGGCCGGCGCCGAGCGCCTTCGGCGCATCGAACACGCCAGTGACCTTGACCGGCTGCACATCCTTCCAGGTCAGCCCGGCGCTTCCCAAGGCCGCCGTGACGATAGGTCCGACCGCGGCATGGCCGCCGAAATCGGAGACCACCTTGCGACCCCTGACCTGGGCGACGGTCTTGATGTCGGAATCGTTATAGACCAGGAAACCAAGCTTGAGCGCGCCGCCGCCGGAGCGGACCAGCCGCAGATCGCGGGTCTTCTTCTTGGAGCGGGTCTTGCCGTTATAGTTGAACCAGGCGGAGTTGGACGACACCGCGGTGAAATCATATTCGCCCCGGTTCATGCCGTGAATGTAGGAATCCGGCCCGCCAAAGGCCCGCACCACCACGCGATGACCGGATTTCGTGGTCAACACCTTGGACAGCGCGGAACCGGTTGCGTAGTAGAGCGTTCCTGTGCGGTCGGTCGCCATCAGCAGCGTTTTGGCCGAGGCGGTCCCGAGGGTTAGTGAGCCGACGGTCAGCACGCCGACGGTGAGACCGGCGATGGCAGCCGCAGACATATTGGACGACATATTGGACGACATATTGATTTTGGTCTTCATGAATTTCCTCCCGTTATGGAACTGGATTACGAATATTTTTTTAATTTACCTGACGTTAGATACCCGTATCCGGGGAGTCAAATTCCTCCGTTTGCACTGAGGCCGATCAGCCATTTGCCGCCGCGAGACGTTTTCCCCTCCAGCCCGCGAGACAGACCACCGCCAACCCTGTCGCCGCGATGGCCAGGCCGATGGGGGTGTCCCAGGGCCCTGCGATGATGGCGGTGCCGGCGATGCCGATCACGATACGCTCGATCACGCTAAGCGGATGAAACATGTAGCCGGCAACCGCATAGCACAGCACGATCACGCCAATGACCGCTTTGATAAAGACTGCGGTAATCGCGCCGGCGCTTCCCTCGAACACCAACTCCGGCTGATAGACGAACATGAACGGCACGACATAGGCGATGAACCCCATCCGCACGCCCGACCAGGCGGTCTGCCAGAGCGGCGTTCCCGCGACCGACGCGGCGGCGATAATGGCGAGACAGACCGGCGGAGTAATCATCGACAGCATGCCGAAATAGAACAGGAACATATGGGCCGACATCTTGACGATTCCGGCCTCGACCAGCGCCGGGGCGGCAATCACCGACAGCACGATATAGATCACCGCCGACGGCATGCCCATGCCGAGCACGATGCAGATGATGGCCGTCAGGATGAGCAGCAGCACCAGATTGCCGGCGGCGGCTTCGGTCAGCAGAAGCGAAATGTTAAAGGCGAGCCCGGTCAGCTGCAGCAGCCCGATGATCACACCGGCCATCGCCGTAATGACGATCAGATCGAGGATGATCCGCCCGGTTTCGCGCAGCTCCCCCATCAGCCGGCGGAAACTCGTGCGCGTCTCGGGGTGGAGCATCCCGACAATGATTGTCGCGATGCCGGCCGCCATCGCGGACTGTCCCGGCGGCCAGTTTTCCGCCAGCAGGGTCCATAGCAGCAGGGTGATCGGCAGGACGAAGACACAGCCCGGGCCGAGCAGTGGGCGGAACGAGGGCAGCTCTCCCCGCGCGATGCCGGTGAGGTTGTTCTTGGCCGCCTCAAGATCGACCTGCGCGAACAGCGCGACATAGTAGAGGATTGCCGGCAGCAGGGCGGCGAGCACCACATCGCCATAGGGAATGCTCATGAATTCCGCCATGATGAAGGCGGTAATCCCCATCACCGGCGGCATGATCTGCCCGCCGGTCGAGGCGACCGCCTCAATCGCTGCCGCCAGATGGCCGGGATAGCCGCTTTTCCGCATCATCGGGATGGTGATCGGCCCATCCATCAGCACGTTGGCGACCGCGCTGCCCGACACCGTGCCGAAGAAGGTCGAGGCCAGCACGGCGACCTTGGCTGGTCCGCCGCGATAGCGCCCCATCGCCGCCATCGCGAAATCGGTCAGCACCCGGTCGCCATTGACCGCATAGAGCATCCGCCCGAACAGGATAAAGGCGATGATGATGCTGGCGGTAATCGACATCGGGAAGCCGAACAGCGCGTTGGTGTCGAGATACATATAGATGCTGAGCCGGGACCATTTGATCGACGGCGCATTGAGAAAGCCGGGGAAATACTCGGCGGTCAGGGCATAGAACATCAGTGCGGCGGCGAGAATAACCAGCGCCCAGCCGGCAATCCGCCGAGTCGCCTCCAGCACCAGCGCTACGGCAATCGTGCCGAGCGTGACGCGCTCCGGCGAGGCCAGCCCGCTATCGTCGCGGATCACGTCATAGTGAAAAACCATGAACAGCCCGACCGCTGCCGAAGCCAGCGCGAGGAGGATATCGTACCAGGGAATGCGGGCGCCTGAATCCGCCGAAGAATCAGCTGGCCTGGCCGGCACCGCGATAAACACCGCCACCATGCCGATGGTGAAGATCACCCCGAGGAACTGTTCCTTGAAGATCGACATGCCGAGATAATGGTTGAGTTCCAGCGACCAGCCCGCGCCGAGCAGGGCGAGCGACAGCAGCAGCCCTTCATGAAACAGCCGCACCGGCCCGGTGAGCGGCCGAAAGCGGCTGCCGAACTGCTTGTCGTCGTTCTGTGCCACGCAATATTCCCTGTCGTCGCCGTTTTTGCCCGCGCAGAAGCTACCATGGATGGAGGCGGGCGGTTAAGGGAAGCTTTTCAAATGACCCTCTGGAAGTTACGATTTCCACCATAGCCGGAACAACGGAACCGGTTGAAACCAGACGTAAAAAAAGGGAGCAGGACCAATGGGTGACATCAACGCATATGATGGCGACGGCCATGTCGAGGAATGGGAAGAAACCTTCTCCGACAAATATCTCGAGCCTGAATTCCGCGACCGCCGTCCGGTGGTGGTTGAGACCGGCGAGTATGAGCATGATTATAAATGGCTGATCGACGGCGAGACGATGCGCATCGGCGGCTCGCCGTCGTCAAAGGGCGGCGTCGTTTCCGACGAATATGTCAAGATGGCCAAATGGCGCGGCTCTCACGAAAGCGGCGAGTTTCACTCGGCGGCGGACCGGCTGGCGGTAATGGATGCCGAGGATACCTGGCTGTCGGTCAACTATCCGACCTTGTTTCTGCAATGGCCGGTGGCCAAGGACCCGGCGCTCAACCAGGCGCTGACGCGGTCCTATAATAACTGGGTGGCGGATATTTCGAGCCAGGCGCCCGACCGGCTCAAATGGGTGACGGTGATCGATGCGCATGACCCGGCGGAAGCGGCGCGTGAGATGATCCGCACCCAGAAGATGGGCTCGGTCGGGGTGATGGTGCTCGGCGATTACGGCGCCAAGGGGCTGGATCATCCGGACTTTGCGCCGATCTGGCAGACCGCCAACGATATCGGCATGCCGGTCAATGTTCATCCCGGCACCGGCGCGCTCGACGCCTGGGCGGATTACCCGAGCGTCGCCGCCGATCAGTTCCTGATGTCGGTGGTGCGCGGCTTCAAGACAGTCTGCGGATCAGGGCTGCTCGACCGCTATCCCGATGTCACCGTGTCGTTCCTCGAGACCGGCTGCACCTGGGTCGATTTCGCGGTCGAGGTGATGGATTTCACCCTCGATTCCATTCGCGAGCGGATCAAGCATGAGGCGCTCAGGGCCGAGCACGCGCCGATCATCGAGCGCGGCCTGCCCAAGATGACTCCGATCGAATATATCAAGGCCGGGCGGATCTTTATCGGGTTCGAGGTCGATGACGACCTGCTGCCCTATATGGTGAACAAGTACGGCACCGATTGCTGGGTCTATGCCAGCGACATCCCGCACGCCCACCGCATCCCGGATTCGCCCAAGCACGTGCTCAACCGGACCGATATATCCGACGAGGTCAAAAGCCGCATCCTGTGGGAGGGCACGGCGCGGCTCTACGGGCTCGAATCGCCGGTCGCCAAGCGCTCGGTGGCGTGAGCGGGGGGGACGTCTGCCTTGTCAGGCAATCTGTTCCCATTTTTGACACCGACCTCCCAGCCTTTATTTTCTGAGAGGTCGAGTGGGAGCCCCGTGGCTATGATTCGCGTGGCTATATTGAAGAATAATTACAGGCAGTGCCCATGCAATTAGATGACCAAAAGTTCGAAAGGGTTATAGATTGGACGCCCTTGGTAGCGATAGATTTGATCATTAGAGATTCTAAAAACCGGATCTTGTTGGGTCGTCGTGTAAACGAACCTGCTAGAGGAAAGTGGTTCGTGCCGGGCGGTCGGATCCACAAGAATGAGTGCCTCGATGAGGCTTTTGAAAGAACGAGTAAAGCTGAAATTGGAGAAAAATTTTTCCGAAATGAAGCGAGACTGATCGGTACGTTTACCCACAAGTATCCTACGAATGTCTTTTTGAAAGAAGGTATTTCTACACACTATGTTGCTTTAGCTTACGAGATTCATTTGCCTGAAGAATTACAGGTAACAATGATGGAGCAACATTCCGAATATAGATGGTTCTCAAGAGCAGAAGCAGATCCGGACATCTGTCAAAATGCCGACCCCGAGGTGCATGAATATACAGTCGAATATTTTAGGATTCCGTCCGAGATGGACGAAGGACAGTACCAAATCTTGAACTCACGAAGGGATTCTTTTAATTCTCTGCTTTGGCAAACCCCAACGGTCGGCCTCACTGCCCAAGCGTTTCTTTTTCTGATAATCCTATCGGGAAATGTTCCTGTTTTGGGGCGCACGATTGCGGCAGTTCTTGCGGCAGCAGCGGCTTTGGTATCACTTCACCTATTTGGCAAACACCGCTTTATGGAGGAGGCGCACGCAAGAATACTTCACGCATATGAGGATATTCACAAATCATATGCTGCAAACCATCAATTCAAGAATCGAACATGGTCTCTGAGATGG
>JBLHKG010000035.1:0-9565 GCA_047619835.1 Alphaproteobacteria bacterium | reverse complement strand
ACCACGGTGCAGGACATGCTGGGGCTGATCCCGTTGGAAGAAGACCTCGTCGATACCGTGCTCGATACCTATGAGGAGATCGGCGAGCGCGTCGTGTTCTCGCCCATGGTGTTCGACATCCCGGCGGCGAGCATGATCCGGTTTCGCGAGGATTTGCCCGAAGAAGTCCAGGAGATGATGGGCACCGGCGCGCTCGAGGCGAAATGGCAGCTCGAATTCCTCGATGCGCAGATCAAACGCCGCCCGGCAAAGAATAATACCCATTGGGCGGTCGGACCGTTTGCGCCCCAGCGCTGCTCGCTCGACCTTTTGGCGGGCTGTGCCGATCTTGCCGAGAAATACGATCTCGGGATTTACACGCACATGTACGAAACCCGCGGCCAGCGGGTGATTGCCGATGAGGCGTTCACCGATTATGGCAGCTCGTTCATCACCTATGTCGATGAAGCCGGGATGCTCAATCACCGGTTCAACATTGCCCATAGCGTCTGGATCAATCGCGACGAAATGGACCGTATGGCAGCGGCGGATGCCGGCGTCGTGCTCAACCATAACAGCAACTACAAGCTCAAGAGCGGCATTGCCCCGGTGGTCGATCTGCGCGAATCCGGGGTGCGTATCGGGCTCGGCTGCGATAATTGCTCGGGCAGCGATGTCCAGAACATGTTCCAGTCGATGAAAACCTTCTGCCAGATTGCCGCCGTTAGTGAGCCCGAGCCCGGCCCGCCCCTCGCCCATCAGGCCGTCCGCTACGCCACCGAAGGCAGCGCACGCAGCGCCTGTCTCGAGGGCAGCCTTGGCGCGTTAAAACCCGGCTACAAGGCCGACATGATGCTGATCGACATGAAGGACCCGGGCTGGCTGCCCTATAACAGCGCGGCGCGGCAGCTTGTCTTCACCGAAACCGGACGCGCCATCGATCATGTGTTCATCGACGGCAAGCAGGTGGTCAAGAACCGCAAATGCACCACCATCGATGAGGATGCTCTGCATGAGGAAGTCGCCGGCTACATGAAATCGATCATCACCGATTACGAGGACATCGTCGCCGCCCGCCAGAAAGCCGTGCCGTTTCTGCTCGATGCGCACCGCAAGGTGTGGAACACGCCGGTCGGCATGGAGAGGTTTATGCCCCGAACGCGGTGATCACCGGACGCGCTTTCCCGTTGCCAAACTGCACGGCGCGGTGCGACGATAAAAACCATCATGCAGGGAGGGTTTCATGCCCGAGGGTTTAACGGCTTCCGAAACGGTTTTACGTCCTTTCCATCTGCGACGGATGGGAAAATATGTCGGCGCGGAGATCACCGGCATCGATCTGTCGAAGCCGCTCGACAAAACGACAATTGAGGCCCTGGTCCTGGCCCATGCCGAGAACGGCGTTCTTGTCTTCCCCGGTCAGAAAATCAGCCCCGAGGATCTCAAGCAGTTCGGCCGCTCTTTCGGCGAGCTGACCGTCCACCCGTTCTCGACCAACATGGCGGAAGCGCCGGAGTTGATCGTATACGACAACAAGGAAGGCAACCCACCGCCCCAGACCGATGTCTGGCATTCGGATGAAACCTTCCGCGAATGCCCGCCGATGGGCACCATGCTGTATTCGAAGATCATTCCGGAAATCGGCGGCGACACCTGTTTCTGCAGCATGGAAGCGGCCTATGAGGGGTTGTCCGACCGGATGCAGAACTTCATTGATGGTCTGGAGGCGATTCACGATTTCATTCCGTTCAAAAAGCTGTTTCCCGACACTGCGGAAGGCCGCCGGACACTGCATGACTGGGAAGAAAAGCTGCGTCCAGTAATCCATCCCGTGGTGCGGGTCCACCCCGTCACCGGACGGAAAGCGCTATTCGTCAATCCGGGGAAGTTCACGGTCCGGATCAAGGGGATGCATGAAAGGGACAGCCGCGAACTGCTGGAAACCCTCGGCAGGACGGTTCACACGCTCGAATATCACTATCGCCACAGATGGTCCCCTGACATGGTCGTGTTCTGGGACAACCGATGTGTGCAGCACGCGGCCGTGCATGATTACTACCCCCAGCGGCGCATGATGGAGCGGGTCACGGTCGGTGGCGACCGTCCCATGGGCACCGGGGTCACAATCGACGACTCGGAGCTTTATCGGCGCAAGATCCCCTGGATCATGGATTTCAAGGATCGACCGAAGCGCCTGTTCGAGCGGGACTGATCCAGATCGGAGGGGATACGCTGCGTGGGTAGCTGCAGCAAAACCCGCGAAGGTTCGCTTGATCGAGCTACTTGCCTAACCCCTTCTCGTAAGACCGAAGGCCTTGCGCCTGATTTTTGGCTTCGTCGATTTGTTCACCGGACATTTTACGCGATACGCCCTGGCGCAGCTGGAGCGCGACGCGGCGAGCCGTTCCTGGCGGTAGTTTCGACGCTGCCAGGCTGAACCAGATATGTGACTGGATATAATCCTGCGGGACGCCCTTGCCCTCGGCAAAAAACGCGCCGAGCGTAAGCTGCGCGGTGGGCACACCCTGCAGCGCCGCCCGTTTTAGCCACTTTGCGGCCATTGCCGCATCCGGTTTGACGCCGGTCCCGTTGGCATAGAGCAGGCCAAGGATCGTCTGGGCCTTGAGATTGCCCTGATTGGCCGCCTTTTCATACCAGACGCGGGCGATCTTCGGATCCTGTGCGATCCCCTTCCCCATCATGTAGTACGAGGCGAGTTCGAGCTGTGCCGCGGCCGCGCCTTTTTCGGCGGCACGATGCAGCCCACCCAGCGCGGGGGCGTCGGCCGCCTGCGCAGAACCGAAAAATAGCATTACGATTAGACCAGCCGACAAGAAACGAACCATCCGAAACGCCTCCGTTCAGGCGACAGCTTTTGTGTTTTCACAACATTTTGTGTTTTCACAACATTTGTGTTTTCACAACAAGCGTCGCTAATTCATCAAAGCTTCTGACAGTTTACGGGACGCAAGATGCATGCCAACCGCATTAATTCGGGCTGTTAAGCCGATCTTTATGGTTAACCGAATCGGGTCGATGGCGAAGTTGTAAAATCTACCGACAGCGAGACGTTAATAGCGGTGTTTTCTGGGGCATCCAAAAGCCATACCAATCCGCCGTCGAAGGACGAAAAAGAACAGTCGGGCTGTTTGCGCGATTACCCCAAATATCCCGACCAGTTGAGCCCGGCGCCTATCCCCGCGATAAGCAGGACAAGCAAAACCACCCGAAGCGTTATCCCGCCGACACTCAGCTTCGTCGTCAGCAGCGCATCGGTTCTAATTTGCCGCCGCTTTTCAAGCTCGGTCACCGCCATGGCACGCAGAACCGAGAGCGGCTGCACCGACGGTTCAATTTGTTGGCGTACATCATCGTCGTTCATTTTCGACAAATCGGACGCGAATTGGGGATCTCTTTCACCGGTCATGGGCGGAGCTTACACTGTCGTCTGGACGGAAGCGAAGGGCGATTTTTCAAGTCGTCATCTTGGGCTGCGTTCGACTCCCAGCTTGTGATATATCTGCCGCATATAGTCCCGCTTCCACCCCTCCCGGAAGGTCTCCACATGAGCGCCGCGTCGGTCGATAACGCCCGCGATTTCAAGGTTATCACGCTGATCGGCGTGTCCCATTATCTGAGCCATGTCTACCATCTGGCCCTGCCGACGATGTTTCCGCTGATCCACAAAACAGAGGGCATTTCGTATATAGATCTCGGCGTGCTGACGTCGGTATTCTTTCTGACGTCGGGGCTCGGCCAGACACCGGCGGGATTTCTGGTCGACAAGATTGGCGCGCGGCCCTCGCTGTTTGCCGGCATGGCGCTGCTGGCGGGATCGACCACCCTGTTCGCGCTGACCAACAACTACACCCTCATGCTGTTTCTTTCGTTCCTCGGCGGGCTCGGCAACAGCGTGTTTCATCCGGCGGATTTCAGCCTGCTGAACGGCAGCGTTTCAAAAGCACGTATCGGGCGTGGGTTCGGCATCCATGGATTTGGCGGGTTCCTCGGCTATGCGACAACCCCGTTCTGCGTATTCATAATGGGCAATCTCATCGGATGGCAGAAAACCATGTTGCTGGTCGGGTGCCTCGGACTTTGTGTGCTGGCGGTGATGATCGCCTGCCGACGGGACCTGAGAGATTCCGGCAAGGATGTGGGCGCGTCGCCGCAATCGTTCAAGGACGATATCAACGTCTTGCTCAAGCCTGCATCGATATTTTCGTTCACCTTCTTTTGCTTCATGGCGATGGGATCGGTCGGGCTGATGGCGTTTGGCGCCAGCGCGCTGACCCAGATTTTCGGCTTCACCGGCGAGGTCGCGAGCAGTGTGATTACCCTGCAGCTGACCGGTTCTCTCATCGGTATCCTGGTCGGCGGCTGGGTCGCAGACAGGATTGTCCGGCGCCATGATATCGCGACCGCCGCCGTGGTGACCCTCGGCGTCGCCTTTCTGCTCTGCGTCCCTGCCTTCAAGCCGGCGTCCTATGTCGTGCTGGTCGGTCTGATGATGTGCTACGGCGCGCTTTACGGTATGGCTAACCCGTTGCGCGATATGGTGATCCGCTCGTTCGCGCCAACCGGCGGCGCCGGGAAGGTCTTCGGGTTCACTTATTCGGGCATGGATTTCGGTTCGTCGATGTCGGCGCTTATTTTCGGCTATCTGCTGGAACAGCGCGAACCCGAGCTGATTTTCATCCTCGTCGGGGTGTTTATGATGATCGGCGTCGGCGCCGTCCTGGTGGCAAAGGCGACATCGCCCTCCAAGGCCGTAGCGGCAGCAGCGTGAGAAAAGTCATATGAGCGTGTTGGGCGCCCCCCGCCGCGATACACAAGTCATTGGCGTGGTCGGCATCGCTCATTTGCTGAGCCATTATTACCAGTTCACATTGGCCCCGCTTTTCGTCCTGATTGCTCCCGATCTGGGTGTTTCCTTTATCGCGCTGGGCTCGATGATGGGCGTTCTGTTTGTTACCTCCGCCCTGTGTCAAACCCCGGCGGGATTTCTGGTCGACAGGATTGGCGGTCGGCCCGTGCTGTTTGGCGGGCTTTTTCTGCTGGCCAGCGCCACGACCGGCTATGCCTTTGCCCCTAATTACGAGACGCTGATCGTTCTCTCTATTATCGCCGGGATCGGCAACAGCGCGTTTCACCCAGCAGATTATTCGATGCTCAATGCCGGCGTCAGCCAAGCATGGATGGGCCGGGCCTATAGCGTCCACAGCATTGGCGGCTATCTCGGCTTTGCCCTGGCGCCGTTCAGCGTCACGCTTCTGGCGGGCCCGCTCGGCTGGCGTATGGCAGTGGGAACGGTTGGGGCGGTCGGAATTGTCATTGGTATCCTGCTGTTTCTATGGCGCGGCGACGAAGACCGCGCCGAGGAAGCCACCGGCACCGCCAAGGCCGCAACACTCGGGCTCGGCGCCACCATCCTCCTTCGCCCTCAGATACTCCTGTCTTTCTTTTTCTTTCTGGTTCTCGCGATGGGGCTGATTGGTCTGCAGAGCTTCGCCACGACATCGCTGATTTCCGGCTGGTCGATGTCGATCGAGAGCGCCGGAATTATTCTGTCGATTTTCGTATTCGCCGCCCCGGTCGGAATTCTGATCGGGGGCTATGTCGCGGACCATATGCCGAGCCCTCATACGACAGCGGGCATGGCCTTCGCGAGTGCCGGCCTGTGCATTGCTGCGGTTCCTCTGCTGGGCCTTAACGGGCTGGCAATTTCCGGCGCCTTTCTTGCGGCAGGACTGCTGTTCGGTTTCGGTCTGCCAAGCCGTGATATGTTTATTCGCTCGATGACGCCGGACGGCGCAAGCGGCCGTGTATTCGGATTTATTTATGGCGGGCTCGATACCGGCGCTGCCATCACGCCGATCCTGTTTGGCTTTTTTGTGGATAACGACAAATCGCGCTGGGTGTTGCTTGCAGCGGGAATGTTCATCCTGACCTCAGCGCTGGTTTGCAAAATTACCAGTATTGTGGCGACACGTTCTGACCTGAAAGCGGAAACCCTGAACGCGGAAACCCTGAACGCGGAAACCAAGAGCCTTTCATGAATGCAGTCTTTTTTGGCCTGGTCTTAATTGCTTTTGGCGTCACAGCCTGGCGCCAAATCGGCTGGAGCGCCACAGCAGGCGATCCGACCGCGCCGATGCAGGCGCTTGGGATTGGCATGGTCGATTCCGCCGGCGGTGCGGTAACGCTCGCGATCGGGCTGGTCGGCGTCATGGCGCTGTTTCTTGGCCTGATGAAAGTTGCCGAGGCCGGTGGATTGCTGAGCATTATTGCCCGTTTGGTCAGGCCCCTGATGATCCGCGCCTTCCCCGACGTGCCCGCCAATCATCCGGCAATGGGCGCAATGATCATGAATATCTCGGCCAACGCCATGGGGCTCGGCAATGCCGCGACCCCATTCGGCATCCGCGCCATGCAGGAGCTCGATAAACTGAACCCGCACAAGGGGACGGCAACCGATGCGATGGTCCTGTTTCTCGCCATCAACACGTCCAGTGTCACGGTCTTGCCGACCGGGGTCATCGCCCTCCGGGCTGCGGCCGGGTCTGCCGATCCGGCGGGAATTCTGCCAACCACCCTTTTCGCGACCATTCTATCGACTGCGGTCGCGTTTCTCGCGGTAAAGCTCTATCGCGGGTTCGCGCCGTTACCCGCCGCGCCGCTCTCCACCGTTTCTGCTTGCGACGAACTGGATATCGAGGGTGATATCAGCGGCGATGGGTATCCGGGCTGGGCATCAATTGCAGCGCTCAGCTTTATCGCCGCCCTGGTCCCTGTAACAGTGATTTTCGGACATGCCATCGCGCCGTGGATCATTCCCGGATTAATGATCTCGCTCCTCGGCTTTGGCGTGATCCGTAAAGTCCCCATCTACGAAATGTTTGTTGAAGGCGCCAAGGAAGGCTTTCAGGTCGCCGTCCGTATCATTCCCTATCTGGTCGCTATTCTTGTCGCGGTCGGCATGCTGCGAAGTTCGGGCGCTCTCCACGCCCTGGTCAGCTGGGTCGGACCGGTAACCGCCGCCTTCGGCCTGCCGGGCGAAGCTCTTCCGATGGCGTTGCTACGCCCCCTTTCCGGTTCGGGGGCTTATGGGATACTGGCTTCGATCATTCAGGATCCGTCGATCGGCCCCGACAGCTATGTCGGCTATCTGGTCAGTACTTTTCAGGGCTCAACCGAGACCACGTTTTATGTTCTGGCAGTCTATTTCGGGGCGGTGCAGATCAAACGGGTACGGCACGCGCTTGCCGCCGCCCTGACCGCCGATCTGGCCGGTATCGCTGGCGCCGTCATTGCCTGCTCGTTTCTGTATGGAAATCTCTGAAATCCGGTATTTCGACAATATTTTAGGCGAAATAAAGGATTCGGATTTTTAGGCAAAATAAAGGATTTGGCTTGAAAGTGGGGAAATGATCATCCGGAATGCGAGACCCCGTTTGTGTTAACACCACCGCCAAAATTCGACGATGTCCGGGTAATGCTGGCCGATCCGCGGGCCCATGTCCGCTCTGCGCTCAAAGTGGCCTTGACCCATGCAGGGCTCAACAATATCGGTCAGGCCAGCTCAACGGCCGCAGTCAGGGAGAACCTCGAACAATCGGCCGGGCCAGATATCCTGATCTGCGACATGGGGCTTGATGACGGCGAAATCTGCAAGATAGTTTCCGGTCTTCGGCATCACGATATCGGTCGAAACCCCTTCCTGTGCGTCATTGGGATGACATGGCAACCTGAGGCGCAGGAGGTCACGCGGATGCTTGGTTGTGGAATCGATCACTTGATCCTTGCCCCTGTATCGCCGCAGAAGGTCATGGAGCGGATCACGTCACTCATACATAACCGCCCCGGATTTGTCGTGACCGCCGATTATGTAGGTCCCGACCGACGCATGAGACTACGTGGAGGTATCGAGCCCGGGCTTGTCGAGGTTCCCAACAGCCTTCGTTTGAAGACGATTGAAACCTGGAACCAGCACCAGTTCGAAACCGAACTCAAGGGCGCCATCGGCACGGTAAATACCAAAAAGATCGACCGTCAGGCCGAAATCATTGCCAATCTTTCCAAATCGATTGCCACACAATGTGAGGAAAAAAACGGACCGGCTGTGGTACGCCCCCTCATTCAGCAGCTGTCGGGACTGGTTGTCGAAATGGACAGAAGGGCGCAGGAATACGGGTTTAGCCATGTTTCAGAATTGTGCCGTGCCTGCGTCCGCGTGGTCAACGAACTGGAGGAAAGTCATGCGGCGCCAAATCCCAAGGACATGGAACTGCTGACCCATCTGGGCATAGCAATTCACGCGGCACTGTCGGAGGAAGACCAGACCCAGCGGATCGCGCACGATATCGTAACGACTGTAAACACCCGCTGACTCTGCCTGGGACCAGGGCTGAAAATCAAAGAAATTCGCAACTACCTCTTGCGCCCACCGGGCGCACTTGGAAACATGCGCCTTTATTCAATACAGGAAACAGGAGCAGAGAATGGATGTCCGAGCCGCAGTTGCGCATGAAGCGGGCAAGGAGCTGGCGATAGAGACCGTCCAGCTCGAGGGGCCGCAGGATGGCGAGGTCCTCGTCGAGATCAAGGCGACGGGGGTTTGCCATACAGACGCCTTTACCCTGTCCGGTGAGGATCCCGAGGGCCTGTTTCCCTCGATTCTCGGCCATGAAGGGGCTGGCATCGTGGTCGATACCGGCAAAAATGTCAGCGGCCTCAAAAAGGGCGACCATGTCATTCCGCTCTACATCCCGGAATGCCGCCAGTGTAAATCCTGCCTTTCCGGCAAGACCAACCTCTGTACATCGATCCGGGACACCCAGGGCCGGGGCGTTATGCCTGACGGGTCCAGCCGGTTTTCACTCGGCGGCAAGAAGCTGTTCCACTATATGGGGACATCGACCTTTGCCAACTATACCGTCGTGCCGGAAGTCGCATTGGCAAAAGTTCGCAAAGACGCCCCATTCGACAAGATTTGCTATATCGGCTGCGGCGTAACCACAGGTATCGGCGCCGTCATCAATACGGCGAAAGTCGAACCGGGCGCCAATGTGGTGGTGTTCGGGCTGGGCGGCATCGGGCTTAACGTGATCCAGGGCGCCCGTTTGGCCGGCGCCGACAAGATCATCGGCGTCGACCTGAATGCCAAAAAAGTGCCCCTGGCCACCAAGTTCGGCATGACCGATTTTGTTAACCCAGCCGAACTTGAGGGTGATCTCGTGGCGGCTCTGGTCGATCTGACCGACGGCGGCGCCGATTACAGCTTTGAATGCATTGGCAACGTCAACACGATGCGCCAGGCGCTGGAATGCTGTCATCGAGGTTGGGGCGTGAGCGTGATCATCGGGGTCGCCGGCTCAGGGCAGGAAATCAGCACCCGCCCGTTTCAGCTGGTAACCGGTCGCACCTGGAAAGGCACCGCCTTTGGCGGCGCTAAAAGCCGAACCCAGGTACCGAAAATTGTCGATTGGTACATGGACGGGAAAATCAATATTGACGATTTGATCACCCATACGATGCCGCTGGAGGATATCAACAACGCTTTCCAGCTGATGCATGACGGAGAATC
>JBLHKG010000034.1:0-9582 GCA_047619835.1 Alphaproteobacteria bacterium | reverse complement strand
ACAAAATCAGGATGGTATTCGAAGAGGATTAGGGCAGGGAGGGGAAGTCGGTCTTTGCCCAATGTTTCACGTGAAACGTTCCGGTCTAATCCAGCCCATCGACCGGCACGGAGCCGTCGCGGCTTTCAATCTCGATGACCCAGAGGTCGGGATCGCGGGCGATTGTGCGGCTGATCTGCTCGTCCGCCGTGCGTTCGTCGATGATCTCGTCGGCATGGGCGGAATACCACGAAAGCTTCCCGTCAAGATCGCGGAGTTGTGACAAAAGCCGGCAGCCGACACCCGCCTGATAGATCTTGAGCATCACCGTGCCGCCCATCCGCTCGCCCTTGTTCACCACCGTGACGGGGATACCCGCCACCGAACAGCGGCGCAGATGGGCGTCGACCCAGATATGGGTCGGGAGACGGTCGTCGGTGGTCATTTGTTTTTCATCGGTCGCACAGCCGCCACACCAACCCTCTGCGACCGATGAAGCTGGAGATCACCCCAAGGGTCCGAGGAATGGCTCGCCGGCATAGGTATCGGATGTCGGCTCCAGCGCATCCGGCCAGTTTCCGGGCGTCACCTTGCGGCGTTGGTCTGCCGGGCGCGGTTTCCCGTCCCAGCCGACCTGTTCCATGGTTGCATAAAGCTGGATCAGCATGCCGTCGGGGTCCTTGACGAAGACGGTGTAATCGACGCCCGGATAGAGCGCCTGCGGAATATCTTCACGTACCTCGCAGCCATGCTCGTCGCGGAAGAAGGCCACAGCCTCCCTGAGTTGACGGTAATTGGCGAGCCGCACCGCGAAAGCGAACAACAGCGTGTCTTCGCGGCAGCCGAGCGCCGCCCGCAGCGCCACCGGATAAAGCGCCATCGAGTGATGCTCGGTGTTGTTGCGCAGGAAGACGCAGTGATGGCCGTTATAATCGATCTCCTCGGTCACGATGAAGCCTAGCTTGTCACGATAGAAGGCGAGCGATGCCGCCATATCCTCGCAGAACAGCCGCACCGGGCCGATCTTGGTGATCTTGAACGGGCGGGCCAGCAGGATGCCGTCGACATCGTATTTTTCCGGCAGCAATTCCGTATCGCGATAGCCGGTGGTGATGTCGGAACCCGCTGCAATCGCATCGTTCATTTCCTGATATTCGGAAATCTGCGGCAGCGGCGGGGGTTCGCGGAATTCGCGGTCATGCATATCCAATGGTTTGGAATGGCCGTTCCAGCCGATCTGCTCCATGCCGTAATACAGCTCGTTCTGGAACCAGTCGGGATCCATCAGATAGGTGTGCCAGTTGGAGCCCGGCATGTCGCGGCCGGCGCGGATCATGTTGCAGCCCTGCTCGGTCAGCCAGTGATGGCCATTGACGATTTCCGCCAGCGTGCCGCACTGCCAGGTGATCTGGTTGACGGTGATGTTCTCGCGCCAGCGCCCGATCTTGTCGATCGCGCCGCGGTGGCCGTGGTTATACAGCACGAAGGCATGGTGATCGTGCGAATAGCGGAAAAAATAGCCCTTGAGATCGCCGTATTGTTTGAATTCATCGGGAATCTCGCGCCCGTCAGGATAGGGATCGCGGACATCGACAATCCGGAAGCCGAGCAGCGAGTGGTAGAAATGCAGCGCTTCTTCCATCTTGAGGGCATTGATGCCGAAATGGCCGAGCCTGCGGATTTTAAACGGCCGGTCCAGCAGGACCCCGCCGACATTGAATTTTCCGTCGATGCTGTCCAACACGATTTTTCTCTCCCTGATCGGATTTTTGCAATTGTGAAGACGCTTCCGGTATTTGTCCAGCGAACGCCCGTTCGACCCGCCGCAAGCCTGGAAAACGGCACAAACAACGCCATACGGTATCGTATGGTTGGCGCAGATCAGCCCGGATGACTTCGAGAAGCAGTCAACCGGATCTTTTGAACTGTCCACCAAAACCGGGCAAAACCAACTGGCCAATATGCGACATTGCGCTCGGCGGTAAAGAAACGGGTATGGCGGTGCGGTTTGGCGCGCCCTTAGTGGAGATGACTGGAGCCTGGAACATCCTCATTGTCGTCCAACGCGCTCAATCCTTCACCAACCGCAGCTACAATGTTCCCCGGTGTGACACCGGCAACGGTCGCGACTCCTGCCACTTGCACCAGCATCTCAAGCAGCACGCATTGCGGACAAAGGTCTCGCACGCGCACCGAGTCAGCCAGGCCATCCAGCGTCTTGCTGATCAGTACGGTAATTTCTTCGGCCGTCTCATCATCGTCCTCGGCATGGCGGATGTCGTCGTCGGTCATAGCGGCCTCCGGGTTTGTAGTGGTGCGGCTGTGGGAAGTGTAGCGTATGGGGAAAGCGATTTATTCAGCGGTCTAACAAATGGTTCGGCGCGGTTCCGGTTTAAACCAACCTACAATGTCCAAAATTGGGCGTAAAGCGGAAGTAATTTTCCGTGGGCGGAACAACCGTTCCTGGAGCCCTATCCGAGGGTGTTGAACAACTCCCATGAAAGCGCCGGTCGCGAAATAAAAGAATCAGCGAATGCCAGTATAATGATCGGGGTCCCCCGCCATAACGGAAGTCAGCCCGCCCCCGTGCTCAATCCGAAACCGCGCAGCACATACACCCGTCGAATCCGCCACATCAACCCATCTGCGCCCTCATATCCGCGATGTAATCGGCGAAGGCCTCCGACAGCGAATATTCCGGTTTCCAGCCCAGCGCATCCGCCGCCCGGGAGACATCGAGTGGGATCGCCCGGTTGATCGGCGGCGTGCCCTTGATGATCTCTACCTTGAGATTGGGCAGATGGCCGCGGATCGTCTCGACCAGCTCGTCGAAACTGGTGACGAACGGCAGGGCGATATTGAACTGGATATCTTTCGGTGCCGCGACCGTCGCGGCGAGGTCAATCGCCCGGCCGGTGTCCTTGGCATACAAATAGACGAAGTCCATCGTCTGTTCCTCGGGAATTCGGGCGGGCTCGCCGGTAATGCCGGCCATCACCAGATCCTGAACCTTCTGCCCGCCGCCCGAGCCGCCCCAGAAATGGCCGACGCCGAACACGTTGCCGAGCCGCAGCATCAACAGCTCGAATCCGGCATCGGCCTGATAGGCTTCCCAGATCATCTCCTGCGATACCTTGGAATTGCTGTAGGCGGTGCCCTGGCCCAGCGGCGCGGTTTCGGGCACCGGGTTCTCACTGATGCGGCGCCAGTCATAGACGCCGAACGTGCTGATATGGACCACCCGCTTGATGCCGGTCAGCCGGGCGGCCTCGGCAACGTTCAGCGTGCCGCCGACATTGATGGCGTAGCCGTTATGGATCGGGTTGCCGACCGATTTGCCGATCAGAGCCGCGCTGTGGACCAGCGTTTCCGCCTCGTACTTGTCGATGGTCTGAATCAACCCGGCGATGTTCCTGATGTCGTCATGCACCTGCACAAAATCGGCGTTGCCGAGCTTGGCGCGGATAAAATCCTCCCGCGGGATCGGGTCGATGAACACGATCTTCTCGCCGCGCCGGACGGCCTGCTGCGCGAATGATGTGCCGACAAGCCCTGCGGCGGTGATGATTGTCGTCATTTTTAGCTCCCGTGAGTTTCTGCCGAATTCAGGTCCGCCTGTCGGGAACCCTGTCGGTTAGCTTCGCCCGAATAAGGCCGCATCGTCAACGGCAGCTCCCGCAAAAAAGGGGTCAGCCTGCCTTTGATTTTCCCTCTTTCCGTAGCAGATACAGGCTGGAGACGACGATAATGGTCGCGCCGATATAGCTCCAGAGTCCGGGAACCTCCGCGAACCAGATGAGCCCGAGGATGAAGGAATAGACGATCCGCATGTAATCGAACGGCATCACGAAGCTGGTTTCGCCGAGCCCGACGCCATGGGTAAACAGCCCTTGCCCGACGATGCCGAGCGTGCCGGTGAGAATCAGCAACATCAACTCGGTCGAGGTCGGTGTTTGCCAGGTGAACATCGCCGGGATAAACGAAAACAGCGTGGTGAAAACGGCGAAATAGAACATGATCGTGACGGTCTGCTCAGTGCGGCTCAGCAGCTTGATGGTCAGGACCACCAGCGTCCCGAAAATTGTGCCGCACAGCGCCGACAACGCCCACGGATCGAACCCTTCGGTGAAGGGTTTGGTGATCATCAGGATGCCGGCGAACCCGGCAAGTGTGGCGAAGGTGCGGTCGAGCCCGATTTTTTCACCGAGAAACACTGCGGCGATTACAATCATGATCAGCGGGCGTGAAAACTGGATGGTGACGGTATCGGCGAGTGATATGTGAATCAGGGCGAAGAAAAAGAACAGATTGCCCACGAAGCCGACAAAGCCGCGTGCCGCATGCAACTGGAACTTCTGCGTGCGCAGAATTTTGAATCCCATGCGCCAGACAAGCGGCAGAATGACAATCAGCCCGGCGAGAAAACGGACGAACAGGACCTCGAATACCGGAAGATTGTTGCCGAGATGTTTGACCAGCGATGCCATGACGATGAGCAGGAAGGCGCCGACCACAACAAAACACGCGCCGCGGATATTTCCCGACAGCCCGTTCCACCAGGCAAGAATGCCCGCGCCGGAAGGGGTCGGATCGGGCGGCGGGTCGGAATCGCGTTTGATTGGCTGCTGTATGTCAGATGTCATTTCTATGGTGGCGCCAGCGAACCGGGCGGCGAGCCCGATGATGAAAGACCGCCGGGAGAGTGCGCACCCAGTAATCGATATGTCAATTTGGGTAGGCGCGATTCCAGTTGCGCTTCATACTGTCCCGGAAGAATTGGAAAAATATTGGGAGGGGATGCAATGGCGGAAATCAACAAGCTTAGTGGCAGGGTCGCGCTGGTCACCGGCGGTGGCGGCGCGATTGGCGGTGCGTCGTCCCGTCTGCTGGCTGCGGAAGGCGCTTCGGTTCTTGTGGCGGACACCAATATCGATGCGGCGGAGGCCGTCTCGGCGGAGATACGGAAAAAGGGGGGAACGGCGGCGCCGTTTCAGGTCGATGTGTCCGACCCCGAACAGGGGCGAGCGGCGGTCGAGGCGGCGGTCGAGGCGTTTGGCGGATTATCTATCCTGGTCAATGTCGCGGCGGCAATGACGCCCGACGCGCCGGTCGATGAATTACCGCTGGAAGAGTGGAACCGGGCCTTCGCGGTCAATCTGACCGGGCCGTTTCTGATGGCCAAGTTCGCCATTCCGCATATGCGCAGTGGCGGCGGTGGGGCAATCGTCAATATGGCGTCGCAGCTTGGCACAATCGGGGTTCCCAACCGCTCCGCCTACTGCACCACCAAGGCCGGGTTGATCCATCTGACGACCATCCTCGCGGCCGAGGTGGCGAAAGATAATATCCGGGTAAATTCGATCTCGCCGGGCGTGATCGAGACGCCGCGAACCCGCCGCCGGTTTGACACCAAGGAAGAATTCGACGCAGCACGGGGTTATCTGCATATGCTGGGCCGGGTTGGTCAGCCGGAGGAGGTGGCGAAGGCGGTGCTGTTTCTGGCGTCCGACGATTCATCCTTTACCACGGCGACCGATCTGCTGGTCGATGGCGGGTATATTTATCTGAAGCGTAATGATCAGAAGAGCAGCGACTAGGGGACCAGACGAGGTGTTTTATGATTCGTTTGAACAGGGCCGAGTTTTTGAGGTTGGGGGTGGGGCTCGCGGTCGCGGCTGGTCTGCCGCGCGGCGCATGGGGACGTGAGCCGATGACGACACGACCTATCCCCGCAAGCGGCGAGGCCCTGCCCGTCGTGGGCCTCGGTACCTGGCAGACATTCGATGTCGGGGACGTCGCAGAGGAGCGCAAACCGCTTGCCGAGGTGTTGCGGCTTCTGTTCGATGCAGGCGGAACGATGATCGATTCATCACCTATGTATGGCCGCTCCGAGGGCGTTGTCGGCGATCTGCTGCACAGTGCGGGAACGCGCGATAAGGCGTTTCTCGCGACCAAAGTGTGGACCGAGGGCCACCATCAAGGTATCTCGCAGATGGACGAATCGTTCCGGCTTTTGCGGACCGAAAAAATCGATCTGATGCAAATCCATAATCTGGTCGATTGGCGTACTCAGCTGTCGACCATCAATGTGTGGAAGGAACGCGGCAGGGTCCGCTATAGCGGCATCACGCATTATACGCCGGGCGCTTTTGGCCGGTTGATCTCGATCATCGAGGCTGAAAAGATCGATTTCGTGCAACTTCCCTACTCAATCGGCGTGCGCGACGCAGAGGAGCGGCTCTTGTTGCTCTGCGCCGAGAAAGGCGTCGCGGTCCTCGTCAACCGTCCCTATGAGGGCGGTGGCCTGTTTCGCAAAATACGCGGCCGCGAGTTGCCGGAATGGGCAGAGGAGTTCGATTGTGCGAGCTGGGGCCAGTTTTTCCTCAAATACATTCTGGGTCATCCGGCGGTGACCTGTGTCATCCCCGGCACCGCTAAAACGCGTCATATGCTTGATAATGTGGCGGCGGGTAGCGGTCGTCTGCCGGACGAAAAGACGCGTCAGCGCATGGTGCGGCTGATCGAGGAACTCTGATTCGGCTGTGGGTTTTTCGCGACAAAAAAATGGCGCCATACGGCGCCGATTAACCGACCCGTTCAGATCGCTTTCAGCTCCGGCGCGTTGCACCGCTGGCTGGAACAGCGCGGATCATAGCGGCCATAAGCAGAAGACCGGTCAGCATCACCGCAATGCCGCCCGGCTCAGAGAGTTGGTCCGCTTCGGTAATAAAAAGGCTCGTCAGTACGACGTCGGTCTGGGGCTGGCTGAGTTGATCGAATCCCGACCCATCGGGCGCGATATCGCCGATGGTCGTTGGTGACAATCGGCTGCCGCCGGACCGCATCAGGTTAAAATTGTCACCAGCAGCGCTGGCATGATCCAGGCCAAGATTGTGGCCGATTTCATGGGCGATCGTGTCGAGCCGACCGTTGCCGCTATTGAAGGCGAAGGTTTCGTCCGCGATGGCGATGCCGTTGCCGCCGATGAACCCGAGGCCGAATGATCCGCCGGTGATGTTGTCCAAAAACCATATATTGATGACAGTCGAGTCAGCATTTTCTCCGTTATTAGCTGCAGAACTGAGGTTGCCAAGGCTTGGGGCCGATGTCGTATCTGTCGGTCCGTCGATGGTTTGAAAACCACTGTTGTTGAATTGATTGAATGCCAGGAACGTTACATTAATGTCAGCCTGCGCCCAGATCTTCCGGGTTTCGGCGAAGAACAGCTCTTCAGTTGGGTTGCCGCAGTTAAGACCGCTATCGTCGCAGACATTGATCGGCTGAATCGTAACCTGGTACGGCAGCGCGTGTGCCGCAGCGCTGAACAAAATCAGCGTGGCAGTGGTCACACATCCGACAATATTGCGCATTCGCGCAAACCCACGTTCGACAGTCATTTTACCCCATCCCAATTACGCATTATGCCAGTATGCATGATCTGTCGCAACGCGGATTTCATCGCGCGAGTCAGAATATATCAATTAAAACCATATGGTTAATGCCTATTCAGGGCGTAAACGATTACCGTCGTCCCGGTGTGATGGGAATTCCCCAATTTATCTCCGGGGACTTCAAAAATGCTGGAGAAAAAATTTGTGTTTCAGTGTTCAATCCGACAACACCGGCACGACCCGCTTGCGTAGGTGAGTTGCACCACTCGATTTCCCCACATATGCTCCGCCGCAACGGCTTTAACCGGTTCCGACGGTCGGTAGAAGCGGCGTTTTTCCCGCAATTTCGGAACAGTCCAAATGGCAGATATAAAAAGATCGAACGGTCATCGCATTGACGGCGTTTTGCCGATTGCCCGGCCCCAGATCCCGGGGCCGCACCCGACCGAGAAAGACGTCGCCTTCGACCTCGAAGCGGGGGTGTCGGCGGTTCGATCTCTCCGCTCTCGGGTGCCTGCCGATGCGCGTACCGCAAATACGCTGGGTACTGAACGGGAAGGAAACGCGGTTCTGATCGATGACAGCGGTTTGCTGTTGACCATCGGTTACCTCATTTCAGAAGCGACCGATGTGAGTATTGGCGGGCTGGATGGTCGCGAGATTGCGGCCCAGGTGGCTGCCTATGACCACTGCACTGGCTTTGGTCTCGTCCGGACGGTGGAGCCGCTCGATATTCCGCCCCTGAAACTATCGAGCGTAATGGAGGTGCCGGTTGCCGGCGACCCGATTGTGATTGCCTCCGCCGGCGGCGTCAGTGCCTCTATTCTCGGCAAGGTGGTCGAGCGCCGGGTGTTTGCGGGCTCGTGGGAATATATGATTCAGGGCGCAATTTTTACCGTGCCGATGCACCCAAGGTGGAGCGGCGCCGCCCTGATCGATCCGCGAGACGGAACGCTGCTGGGTATCGGATCGTTATTCGTTCAGGAAGTCGGGGGAGACGACGAGATACCGGGCAATATGTTCGTACCGGCCTGCCTACTGGGACCGGTATTTGACGAGATGTTGCGGACCGGTCGCGCGGGGGGATTGGCGCGTCCCTGGATCGGCATGCACGCTGCGGAAGCGCTTGGCCATCTGATCGTTTCCCACTTGCTGGAGGGCGGTCCGGCTGACCGGGCCGATATACGCGCAGGCGATATTATCCGGACGGTTGAGGGGGATTCCGTCGAAACTCTGGTCGAGATGTATACCAGAATGTGGGCCGTCGGCGGGCCCGGGTCGGATATCGTTCTTGGGATTACCCGTGGTTCGCGTATACTTGAAATTGTCGTGCAGAGCGCCGACCGGCATGATTTTCTGCAGCGCCCGCCGCGCCATTAGATCGCCCGCCGCGCCATTAGATAGCCCGCCTTTAGTCCCGATCAATCCATTCCTGACGGACGTCATCGTCCGGTTCGCCATCGCGATAGCGCGCCGACAGGTCCATAAAATCGGCGCGGGGGATCAATTTCCGCAGGGCCCATACCGCCATGGCGCGCACTAGCGGGGAGGGATCGTCCAGCAGTGCCCTGGCGCGTTCGGCGAGGCTGAGCTCGCCACTATTGCCAATCGCGATCAGGACGTTGCGGATGAACCGGTCCCGACCGAGCCGCTTGATCGGCGAAGTCGAAAACACCTCGCGAAAGGACGCATCGTCGAGCAGCGCAAAATCGGCCAGACGCGGCCAGGTGAGCTCCAGCCGCCAGGCGAGATCGGGATCGCTGAGCGGCGTGGCAAATTTGTTCCATGGACAGACCGCCAGGCAGTCGTCGCAGCCATAAATCCTGTTGCCCATTGCGTCGCGGAATTCGCGCGGAATATGGCCTTTATGCTCGATGGTGAGATAGGAGATACAGCGCCGTGCATCGAGCTTGTAGGGTCCTGAAAAGGCATTTGTCGGGCATATGTCGAGACAGCGTGAACAGCCGCCGCAACGATCGACGCCCGGCTCGTTCGGCGCCAGCTCCAGCGTGGTATAAATCTCTCCCAGAAATAGCCAGGAACCGCGCTCGCGCGACACCAGATTGGTGTGTTTTCCCTGCCAGCCGATACCCGCCTGCATCGCCAGCGGCTTTTCCATCACCGGTGCGGTGTCGACGAACAGCTTGACGTCGCCTTGCAGATCATCGGCCATGAAACGCGCCAGCACGCGCAGCTTTTTCTTCAGCACGTC
>JBLHKG010000033.1:0-9708 GCA_047619835.1 Alphaproteobacteria bacterium | reverse complement strand
GAATAAACCGCTCCAGATAGGGTTGCGGACCCTTGGGATCGACCGGCTCCCCGTCGAGGGTAAATTCCAGGATATCGTCCTCGACGACCAGCGCCGGCGAGCGCGAGCGGGCCAGCAGAAAATGCTCTGGATTGTCGGGATGGCGGACACTGACATGCCCGTAGGCATCAACGACGCCTTCGTTAGCAAGAATACGGTTTGCGTGGACAAGATCGCGGCGGATGTCCTCGAGAGCACTCATTGTTATTTACCCATCCTTTGATCAGCTATTGAGAAAATCGACAGTCAGGCGGACATATTCATCGGCGGCATCCCACGGCACCAGATGTTTGCAGCCGTCCATGATATGCAGATCGATGTCGGGATATGTCTCTTTGAGCAGCATTGCCCGCTCATAAGCGTTAGCGCGGTCCTCGCGGCCGAAAATCAGCCTGATCGGTACCGGCGAGGTTGCTATCTGCTGCCACAAGGGCGTGCCAGCTTTTCCGCCACCGCCCGAAACCTTGCCGCGCTCGACAAAGGCCGCGAAATTCTTGCCGATGCTGCGCGACTGGCGCAGCGCCAGCTCGTCGTCGGTGATGAGCTCATGATGGAACAGGGTGGCTTCAAGCAGCTTGCGGGTTTCACCGATGGACGGTTCCTGCGGTGTTCCCTCGCGTCCCTCAACCGGCGCCTTCTTCTTCGGCGCGCCTCCGGGCAGCGGCGGCAACAGGCTGCCGGTGCCCAGAATAACAACATGGCTTATCCGGTCCGGGTTTTCGAACGCGTTGGCGACCGCCATATTGCCGGCCTGCGAATGGCCAACCAGAACCGCTTTTTCCAGCCCCAGCGCATCGATAAAACCCATGATCGATTTCTTGCGGTAGCCAACCGAGAAATCCGTCGGGTTATCGCTGAGCCCAAATCCCGGCTGATCGAACGCGATGGGACGGAACCCCGCCGACGCCAACGGACCCAGATTGCGCAGGAAAACATCTGCGGACGAGCCCAACGAAGCACCGTGCAGCAGGATCAATGGCAGCCCATCGCCTGCCTCGACATAGCGGATCGACAGGTCACCGACAGTCACAAAGCGGTCTTCGACCGAACTCGCGGTAATCGTATCCATGATCGGCGTCCTTATTCGTCGGTAATGTCGAGCCAGTTGCCATCCGGATCGGAGATCTGCAACTTGCCGAGGGCGTTCGCCATGAAGAAATCCCGGCGGGCATTGGATTCCTTGCTGCCACCCAGCGGACGGGAGGCGAGGAAACTGTTCTTGTCGCCGATACGCTGCATCTCCGCCTTGAAGGCCTCCAGATTCTTGACCTTGATGCCGATATGGTCGGGCCCCGGACGCTTGATCGAGGTGCCGACGAAATCGCCGATGTTCCACGGCATCACGGACAAGGTCACGCGACCGTCGGTCAAATGATAGTTGGTATCACCCTCCCGACGGTTGGTGAGCTGGAGCTCAAACACATCGGCATAGAATTCCGCGCATTGCTCGGCGTGTTTGGTGCGGACCGCAAAACGATTGAACGCACAGTCACGTTCTTCGCCGTCACGCTCGGCATAGACATCGTTAAGGTTCTCACTTTTTTCCTCGGCGAGGTCGAACACATTACCGTCAGGATCGTGCCCGCTATAGGCCGCGAAGGGCCGCGTCGACGGACGCTTGACCATGCCGGACCCGGACCCGTTTTTGGTCATCCGCTCCTGCACCGTCTCAAGCGATCCGACGACCATGCCGAAATGATCGATCCCGCCCATATAGCCGTCGCGGCGCGGCAGAATATTGAGGCCGACATTGCCGTCGCCGACAACCGTCGATGCCTCGGGATCGTTCCGCCCCGAAGTCTCGAACCTGAAAAGTGAGCGGTAATAGCGTTCCAGCAACGGATAATCCGAGCTGATCATCGCCATATGGTTGATGCGGGCAAACACAGGCGCCTCCCTCATTGGTTTCTTTTTTGAACAATGCGGAAAAGCCTATCACATGTCTTGGGGGCGGCCTACGGCAACGCAACAATCCCCCCAACAATCGACGCACAACAGTTTCCCAAAATCCGCAGCAGGTGCCATAATCCCTATTCACTGCGCGGTCAAAAAAACAGAGCCGCCAGCTCAGGGAATTTTCACGGAGAAACCTCATGTTCGCAAAGATCAACCACGTCGCCATGGTGTCAACCAACTACGCCATGCTGGGCAAATTCTACGAGGTGCTTTTTGGCATGAAGACCTCAGCCAACACCCGCCCGCAAAGCGCGGTCACGGTGGGCGACGGCTATGTCGGGCTTAACATCAACCCGCGGCGTCCGGGCCGCGGCGGCGGGCTCGATCATTTTGGCGTTCAGGTCGAGGACACCGAGACCGTCTTCGAGCGCATGAGCAAGAAATATCCCGAGGTCAAATGGCTCAAACGGCCGGGCAACCGCCCGTTTGCCGGCATCACCACCCACGACCCCGACGGCAATATCTTCGATCTGTCGCAGGCGAATATGGAAAACCGCCAGGACGTCTATACCGATGGCGAATGGCAGCAGGACCGCTATATCAGCCATTTTGCGGTGAGGACCCTTCATCCCGAAAAATGCGCCGAGTTCTATTGTGACGTGCTGGATCTGCAGATGGCCAACCGCGAAGAAGGGGACGAAAATTACTATGTCTCGGACGGGCGAATGACTGTTGTGTTGATGCCGTGGGATATCACCAAATACGCCGATACCGGTATTTCCCGGTCGGGCCCCGATCATTTCGCCTTCAAAGTCGAAAGCCTCGACGCGTTCAAGGCCGACACTGCGGCAATGATCGAGCGCAACCAGAACCTGACCCCGCCCGGGGTTGGTATTGGACCGGAAGGCAAGGCGCGGCTCGATCTGTTCGACCGCTCAACACCCTATGCCCAGCATTATCTGTCGGACCTCGACAACGTCATGCTGGCGGTAAGCGAGTAACCACCCCTGGACGAGGCCGCAGAAACCGGATTCCGACCGGCAGGGTGATCAGCCCCACCAGGACGAATCCGGCTTCATAGTTGCCCGTCAGACCGACGATGATGCCGATCAGACCGGGAAAGACCACCATACCGGCATAGGCGAAGACGACGGCAACGCCGGTGACATCACCGGCACCGCCGGGGGGTGCATTGCGGGCGACTTCAGCCAGCATCACCCCCTGGAATCCGATGCCGGTCAGACCATAGGCCGCGCTGAGCGCGATCACCGCCCCTTTTGTCCAATCACCGTCGATCAGCGCGAGGGCAGCGCCGCTCACCGCCATGGCGACACCCAGCAGCCCCAGCACAAGACGCGTCGGCAAAAACCGGCTGGCCACCCAACCCCACAGAATGCGCCCAATGAACCCGGCCCCCTGGCCGAAGGCGAAAGCAAGACCGGCAAAGACGAGATCAAATCCAAGCCCATCCAGCAGAAACACCACAAAAAACGTGCCGAACGTAATCTGCAGGCCGGTAAAGATGCAGTGCGCGAGCGCGAGTTCCCGCAATACCGGATTGCCGAGAACAAATCGAAATGTCTCAACCATGGCGCTGGGCGAAAATCGCCGGGTTGGATCGCGCTCGTCATCAAGCGCGGGACGCAGCGGCTGAATAACAAGGGCAAATACCAGATAGAGCGATCCGGCTATCAACAGCGCGCCCTGCCAATTGACGAGATTGAGCCAGTACGGAAACAGCGTCCCGGCCATAATGCCACCAAGCGGGACACCGGTCTGCTTGATCGAAAATATCAGCGGCGCGAGATGCGGCGGGGCGAACCGCGCCAGAATATGCGAGCTCGCGGGCGTCGAAGGACCGATACCGATACCGATCAACAGCACGCCGACGAACATAAAAGGGATTGACCCCACCGCCCCGATCCAGAGACCGGCGCCACATAGAAGCAGCGACAATTGCCCGACGCGCAGCGGACCGTATTTCCGGATCACGCTGCCCGAGGCCACAGCCGAGAGCATGCCAATCCCATAGGTCAGCGCCGCAAACCCGCCAATATAGCCGGGGTTAAGACCAAATATTTTGACGACAACCGGACCCAGCAGGGGAATCGCCATCGGCGCCATTGTGGCGAAGGCCTGCTGGACCAGCATCGCAGCGACGGAAAGGACGATGATTTTCATATCGAGGGTTTGGTAATGGAGAAGATCAGAGATGTACACGCTGCGCAGTCGCATAGCATTACCGTCTTCGGCCCTATGACGCTATCATCCCGCCCAACATCATTCGATTAACAGGTGCCACCCGATGAAAGACAAAGCCTATCTGCGCAGCCTGCTTGAGTTCAACGCGTGGGCCAACGCGGAGATGTATGAAAAAGTTCGGGCGCTGCCGCCAGAGGAAGTCAAGAAACAGCGCAAGACCGGGCTTCAATCGATTCATATCAGCCTCAACCATCTGCTCGCAGTCGATCACATGTGGCTCGCCCATATGCAGGGGCGCGCCCACGGTATCGAAATTTTGAGAGCCGAGCTGCATGAGGATTTCGACGCATTATGGGAAGCACGTCAGGCGATGGAGCAGACGCTGCTCGATTATCTCGACTCGCTGAGCGGCGACGAGATGGAGGAGATCGTCGATTACACGCTGATCGGCGGAAATACCGGATCGCTATCGCGTGCGATGTGTTTCACCCATCTCGCGATTCACGGTTCCTATCACCGCGGCTGGATATCGGACATGTTCGGTCAGGCCGACGCCCAGCCGGCATTGCTCGATATTCCGGTCTATGAACGCGCGCTCAAAGCGGGCGGGCTGCCGCCGTTACCCTAATGCCTGGATCCGTCATGTGAACAGCCACATCAAAACCGGTGTCGGCCACAGAACGGTTATCAAATAATCAAAGGCGACGACGAGGAACGCCTCGCCGAAGGCGGTCAAGCACAGCGCCGCCTTCCAGCTGCCGCCATACAGCCTGACATAGGCGATGATGAATATTGCAATGGCGAGGTGGAATCCAACCAGCACCACCCCGGCGGCAAGGCCGAACAGCCAATAGCCCATCACCAGCGTGCGCTGAGCGTCTACGGACCGGAACGGAGACATCAGCGTTTCGCGCAGCGACGCCGCCCGGTTGCCTAAGCCCGACCTGAGATCGAAAAATATATCCAGAAGAGCCAGCGGCACACCGATACCGACCAGCCAGTAGACGATCATGGCGCTGCGCAGCGATCCCCACTCCATTGCGATAATCCCGCCTAGCAGCAGTACCCCCGCCATAAAGGCAGTGAACATCGATCCCCAGATGCGCGACGCCGGCGTATCAACGGCATCCTGGGTGCCGGAAGCGGCATCGGATTTCTTTTTGCGCCGGTTGCGGATCGCCGGGAAGATCAGCGTCGCCACGATCATAAAGATGATTATAAGCACGCCGGGATGGGTCAGAAACTCCCACCCGTAGCGGGCCTGCGACAACCACAGATATCGCTCGAGCTGGCTGCCCAGCACAACAGCGACCAGAAGCGGCGGCCGGGGCCAGCCATAGAGCCTCATGAAATAACCGACGACCGAGAATACAAGGAACGTGACGATATCGGCCCACAGATAATTCGCGGCGAAGGAAGCCGTTACGCACAGCACCAGCGTCAACGGGACGATCATGTAGAAGGGCAGCAGGCTGACCTTGGCGAACATCGGCGACGCCCCGATTGACAGGGTGGTTGCGATCAAATTGGCGATCACCAGCACCCAGATCATCGCAAAAGTGTAGTTGAGATTGGTGGTCAGCATGTCGCTACCGGGCGCGATGCCAACGGCGAGAAAAGCAGAGAGCATGATTGCCAGCGACGTGCTGCCGGGTATGCCGAACGCGATGGTCGGAATCAGCGCGCCGCCTTCTTTGGCGTTGTTGGAAGCTTCCGGTGCGATCACGCCACGGACATCGCCCTTGCCAAAATTTTCAGGGTTTTTTTCTGTCTGGACCGCATGGGCATAGGCGAACCAGTCGGCGACCGTGCTGCCAAGACCGGGCAGAACGCCGACCCAGACGCCGATGATGCTGCAGCGCACCACCAGCCACCAGTGACGGAAAGCATCCTTTATCCCATCGAGGAGCCCGCCGCCCAGCGCCTCGCCAGTGGAAACGGCGCTGCGCCGAACAGCAAGGGCAATCATCTCCGGCACGGCAAAAAGACCGAGCCCGACGAGGACGATGCTAACGCCGTCCCACAGATAGGTACTGCCGAAATCGAACCGTTCAATCGCCGTTTTGTCGTCAACACCGACGGTGGCGATCAGAACGCCCACAACGGCGGCGAGTAGCCCCTTGATCGGTGCTTTGCCGCTCAACACTCCGACCGCGCTGAGACCCCAGACGACCAGTAGCAGAAATTCCGGCGAGCCAAAGCTAAGGACCAACGGCGTCAGAATTGGCAGCGACAAATAAAGGACGATCGCGCCCAATATCCCGCCCATGGCCGAGGCGGTAAAGGCCGCACCAAAGGCGCGTTTGGCCTCGCCCTTTTGCGCCATGGGATAGCCATCAACGATGGTCGCCTGCGACCCGGCGCTGCCCGGCACGGCAATCAGGACAGAAGGAAACGTATTGGCGGTGTTTGAAACGGCGCCCATGCCGAGCAGAAGCGCAATGCATGGGATGGGATCGAGGGTAATCGCGAACGGCAACGCAATGGTCAGCAACAGCAACACGCCGACACCGGGCAAGGCGGCAAAAACACTACTGCACAGAATGCCCGCCAGCATCAGAAAAAGAGGCCACGGCTGCATGATTGCCGAAAGCCCCTGGAGCGCTGCGTCTGTCATCTAAATCCTCGGCAAGAATGACGTCCGGCCGTCGTTATTTTGGTTCTGCCCCGGCCCACTTAGTGGGCCGGGGTGCGTCGGTGGATTTTATTTAACGGCTCGATATTTCACCGGATCGATATTTCACCGGATCGATATTTCACCGGATCGATATTTCACCGGATCGATATTTCACCGGATCGATATTTCACCGGCTCGATATATTGAATTTCTTGCGCAGGGTTAGCGAGAACTTGATGGATTCGTCGCTGACCTTCATCACACTGTCGAGCACGCCGGCGATCTCTTCACCGCTCATGATCACCGTATCCTTGCTGAACTGTTTCTTGAGCAGCTTGAGGAATTTCTTGTCGGCAACAACCTTGTTGAACGCGGCACGATGGGCATCGACATGCGCCTTGGGCGTCTTGGGCGGCAGGGTCAGCCACTTATCGACCTGGGACGGGCCAATCCACGCGACGTAGCCGTCCCAGGCGCGAGGCGACAGCTTCTTCTGTTTGAGCAAGGTCGGGAAAACCGGAACATCGGGATAGGCCGCGCGCGCCTTGAACACCTGACCTCCGCCGACGCCTTCCTGGGCAATCAGATCGATCACGCCATCTTTTAACAGCCCATCGATGCGTTTCGACGATGCCGTGGCCATGATATCGATCTCACCCTGCCGCAGCGCCTTCATCAGCTGCCGCGTGCCCTTGTAACCGGGGATCCAGCGCAGGTTCCAGCCGAGATATTCCTTGCCCCACACCGTCATCGCCTGCCAGCTGCGCGAGCCGCTGATGGCGCCGACGATAAGCGGCTTGCCGGACGACGTGAGGCGTTCCTTTATGCCTTTACGGGCGAAAACAACGCTGCCGCCGGCATTGAAGCCACCAATAGGATGGAATGTGCGGGGATCATATTTGGACACCTTGCGCCGCACCGTGCTGGGCGTCGCCACCGAGGCATCGGTCTGCATAATGGTGAATCCGTCTGGCTTCGCCTGAAGCGCGAGAAAATTCGCCGCCCTGATCTTGCCGCCGCCGGCGGCAAAATTACGATAAACAATATTGGGTTTGCCGGGCAGATATTTTTCGAGATAGAGGCCAAACAGGCGGCCGATCCGGTCGGTCCCGCCGCCGGCATTGGAGGCAATGAGCATATTGATCGTCTTGCCTTTGTAATCCTGCGCAACGGCGGACTGGCCCCAGGTCGCAAGTGTCGCAGCGAGGGCTACGCCGATAGAAACTGTCTTTGCGTTAATCATCGAATCCTCCCAGATCAAATTTTTATTGGGAAAGAGCATACGACGAATAATCCCCTTCGACTACACGGGTCATGTCATTTGGTCGAGCGCGGTAATATGGTATCGTTCGCAGAATTCCAGAGCTAAATTTTAGGGGAGACTTCCATGACCAACCAATTCAAACGCCTGTCATTTGCTGCGCTCGCCGGAACTATGGCCGTCGTAGCTCCTGCAAGTGCCGCCGATTTCTATAAAGACAAAACCGTTACCGCAATTTCAGGCGGCGGCGCCGGCGGCGGGTTTTCCTTCGTCGCCCGGATTCTTGGCCGGCATATGGCCGACAGAATTCCCGGCAAGCCAAGCTGGATCGTCAAGGCGATGCCGGGGGCAGGCGGTGCGAGATCCATCAAATATATCGTCAATGCCGCTCCCCAGGACGGTACGACCATGGGCGCGGTGCTGCCGCCTTCCATCCTCTCGCCGCTACTGCGCAAAAAAATTGGCTACGATTCCGCCAAGCTGCAATGGATCGGCTCGGTAACGGCAATGGCCTCGGTTCTGGTTTCATGGCACACATCACCGGTCAAGACGCTCGAGGACGTGCAAAAGATGTCGAGCACGACTGCCACCTCGAGCAAGCTTTCGAGCGGTTATCTTTTCCCCGCCTGGCTGAACGCCACCATCGGCACAAAGTTCCAGATCATTCCCGGCTATCGCGGCGCGGACCGGCAAAATGCCGCCATGGAAACCGGCGAAGTCAATGGCCGTAGCAGCTTCTATAACAGCTTCGTCACCACCAAGCCGGACTGGCTGAGAGACAAGAAAATCCGCGTGATCGCCTATATGGGGCCCAAACAGGCAGCACTGAAGGGCGTACCTTATATGTTGGATCTGATGAAAACCGACGAGCAGCGTCAGATCGGTAATTTTCTTCAGACCGGGTCGCAGGTTGGCAACGGTTTCTTCGTTTCAGCCGCCGTTCCCAAGGCGCGTGTGATGGTGCTTCGGGCCGCCTTTAACAAAACGGTGAGCGACCCAGTGTTCCTGGCCGATGCCAAAAAACGCAACATGGTCGTCGCGCCGGTGCGCGGTGAGGAGCTCGATGCCCTCGTCGCCAAGGCGATGAAGACCTCGCCGGCGCTCATCCAGAAATTCAAGAAAATGGTCAAGATCGACAAGCTGAAAACCGGCAAGAAGAAAAAGAAATAGCGTCCAGAGGAGAGATCATGCCCGAAGGTACAACCGGCCTGACCAACGCGAAGGTGGATACCGAGAAATTCCGCCTTCGCTCCTTCGTCGCATCGCTCGGACCCGACGAGCTGGAAATAATCGAGCAACCGGTTGAGCTCGCCGATCTAACCGCCCATCTCGACGGCAACGCGAAAGCGGTTCTGTTTCGCGCAGTCGGGCCGGAAAAGGCGGAAATCGCCGGCAATCTGACCGCCAGCCGCTCGCGTCTCGCGCTGGCCTTTGGCGTGGCGGAAGCGGATTTGCTGCAGGAAGTATTGCGGCGACTCGATACCGCGCAGGAAACTATCGAGATCAGCTCCGCCGATGCGCCGGTGCATGAGATCATCCGTACCGGCGACGATGCCGATTTCACCACCCTGCCGGTGCCGTTCCAGCATGGGCGCGACGGCGGGCCGTATCTCTCCTCCACGCTCGATTTCACTTTCAATGCCGATGCCGGGCTGACCAATGTCGGTTGCCGCCGGATGATGATAAGGGGCCG
>JBLHKG010000032.1:0-9808 GCA_047619835.1 Alphaproteobacteria bacterium | reverse complement strand
GTCATCCGGCCTGCACCCGGGCCACACGGATCATTCGCCATACGCCTTCGACGAAGATTGCGATCAATCCGATCAGGAGCACCGTGCCCACCCATTGCGTGGCCACGAAACCCCACGAGCGGCCATCGAAAACCATCAGCGCCCGGCGCAGGTTCTCGTCGGCCATCGGCGCCAGAATGATGCCAAGGACGATCGGCGCGGTGGGAAAACGGTAGTAGCGCAACGCCAGCCCGACCAGGCCCGAGATAAACATCACCCAGACATCGAACATGCTCAGCCGCACCGAATACGCGCCGATGACGCAGACCGGCAGGATCAGCGGCATCAGCACCCCGCGCGGCAGGCTGAACAGAATGACGCTGGGTTTGATCAGCCCAATGGCGGCCACATACATGAACAGATTTGCCACGAGGAGGGCGGCAAAGATGAAATAGATCAGCCCAGGATGATCGACCTCGATCGTCGGGCCCACGACGACGTTGTGCAACGACAGCGCGGCGATCAGCGCCGCGCAGGGCGCGTTGCCGGGGATGCCCAGCGCCAGCGTTGGCAGCATCGAACCACCGATATTGGCGTTGTTGGCTACCTCGCTGCAGACGATCCCCTCGTAGCTGCCCTTGCCCCATTTAGCTTTCTCCTCGGGCTTGGCAAAACGCTTGCCAAGGTCGTAGGACAGGAACGACGCGAGATTGGCCCCCGCCCCGGGGATGGCGCCGGTGATTGTGCCGATGACGCCCGAACGCAGCGCCGCAACCGAATGCTTGCCCAGAAGCCGCATCGACGGGATCACTCGACCGACGTCCCTGGGGGCGGGCAGGTGATGCTTGCGGGGCAGTACGCGCAGAATCTCGGTCATCCCGAACAGGCCGACCAGCACGGCTATGTAGTTCACACCGTCCATCAATTCGGGGATGCCGAAGGTATAGCGTTGCACAGCGTAGATCGGGTCCATGCCCACCAGCGCGACCAGGATCCCCAGCCAGCCCGCGATCCAGCCCTTGAGCGGCATCGACCCGCTGGACAACGCCCCGCAGATCGAGATCCCGATCATCGCCAACAGGAACATCTCCCACGAACGGAACTCGAGCGCGAAGACCAGAACGATGGGAATTAAAGCCATCAGGACGATGATCCCCACCCAGTTGCCGATAAACGAGGAGGCGATCGCCATGCCCAGCGCCTTCCCGCCTTCGCCGCGCATGGTCAAGTGGCGACCCTCCATCATCGTCGGCACCGAATCTGGCGTACCGGGAATGTTCAGCAGCACCGCGGTGATCGCACCGCCGAATACGCTGCCGGTGTAGACCGAGAGTATGAACATCAGCGCGGTGTCCTGCTCCATCCCGGCCGAGAGCCCGATCAGCAGCATCATTGCCATGGTCGTCGACAGACCGGGCAGCGCCCCCCAGATGATGCCCAGCGACACTGCCACAAGCGATATCAGCAAGAGCGACGGCGAGGTCATGACCTGAAGGAAGGCGTCCAGCATTCGGTTCAGCCCGGTAAGGGAATTAGGAAGACGTTGCGGAAGGTGATGCTGAGGAAGGTCGTCCAACCCACTGAAATGGAAACGATTTTCCAGAGCGCGCCGTCCCAGAATACCCTCATCACCGCACAGAGGCACAGGATGGTGCTTATCTCGAAAGCGCCGAATACCATATAGGTATCGCCCACATAGCCGCGCAGCCCAAAGGCGAGGTTGTCCATCGCCAGCAGGTAAATAAAGATCATCGCCGTCAGTAGCAGCATGCGCCGCGGATCGTCGACCGATTCTTTGTCATTGGAGGCGGACACCGGCTCGGCGTTGCGCCGGCGCCAAGCGGTGTAGGCCAGCCCCAGCGCCATGACGATCAGGCTGATCCCGGCGGCGGCGGGCACCAAACCCGCCCCCGTCTTCCAGCCCCCCGGCGCCCGGAAGCCCAGCGCCTCAAAGGTATACCAGCTCGCCATTACGATCAGCAACGCCGCCGCGATCATGTCGGCCCGGGGCGAGGCGTAGCCGGAGCTTTCGTCATCGCCCTTGAAGGTCGTCCCGATCTCGGGTTCGCTCTTCACTGCGCCCTCATCCGGTCAGAGGTCCAGAGGTCGATAGCCTTCCGGCGGCCACCATGTGTCAAAGTTCTCGGGTGCGGGCAGCCCGAGATCCGCGGCCGGGATCACGTCCGAGCCGATCTGGTCGGCGTAGGCGTTGAACAGATCGACCGTAAGAACCTCCATGCTGGCAGCCTCGCGATCGGCCTCGGCGCCGACCTTCACGTCGGGCTGGAAGTAGCGGTCGGTCAGAAATGTGTGGAGCTCGTCCGAATTGGCGGCATCGATGAAGGCGCCCTGGATCTCGCGCAGGATCTCGATCGGGGTGTCGCGGCGCACCATCATGTTGTAGGTCGCCCCCATCGGCAGCAACGGCGCCAGTTCGGGGATCAGCTTGCCCACGCTGGGCAGGATGGTACCGTTGTCCAGAACGATATCCTCGGCGCCGGTGTGCTGGAGCATCCGCAACTGCCCGGCGCGGACCAGTTCGATATGCTCATGGACTCCGCCGCCGGCGACGTCGACCTCGCCCTGCAAGCCCGCCAGCGTCGCCGGCTTGCCGCCCTTATAGGGAAGATAGCGAAGTTCGATCCCGGCGAAAGAGGCGATCAGCAGCACCATCTCGTGCCAGACGCCGCCCGTGCCGGAGGTGGAGACAGAGATCCGACCGGGATTCGCGCGTGCGGCGTCGATGACGTCTTGCAGTGTCTGGAAGGGCGAATCGGGGCGCACCGACCAGCAAGCAACGGCGTTGCCAGCCTTCATGAAGGCCCATTGCTCCCATGGGGCGGGCTGGGTGGGCACATGGCCGAGGACGCGGACGAATTTGTTGTAATTGGCCGCACCGAGCAGGTTGTAGCCGTCGGGCCGCTGTGCCCCGACATACTGGGTGGCGATCCCACCGACCGCCCCCGGGCGGTTTGAGATTCTGACGTTCCAACCCCTGGTCTTGCCCATCTCGTCGGCCAGCTTGCGAATCAGAACATCGGTGCCGCCGCCGGGCGCATACATGATCACTACCGTGACCGGCCGTACCGGAAACCGCTGCGCCAGGGCCATGCCCGGCATCGCAATAGTAATCGTGATCGCGCCCAGTCCCGCGCCAGCCAAAAAGTCCCGACGGTCCATACCGATGGTCATTGGCTCTCTTCCATAAGTTCCTCGGGATCGACGGGCAGACGCAGCTCCGCGCCGCGCCGCGCCGACAGGTCCATCGCCATGGTCAGCACCAGGTTGCGGTGCCCATCCTGCGCGGTGGCATGAGGCGTGGGCTGATTCATGCACAGCCGCTGATACCAAGACACGGTTTCCTCGCGCATCGGGCCCCAGAGCTGCTCCATGTGCAGATCGCCCGGCGGATAGCTGGTCAGGAAATCGACATGCCGGTCGGGGGCGTGATAGCCGTCGGGCACATAGCCGCCGCCCTGCGGCACTTCCGTGGCTAGTACCAGGTCGCGGTGGGTATCCTCGATGTCGATGACGCCGCGGGTGCCGACGATCCCGACCTGAAGCCCATAGACCGAACCCGGCCAGACCTCGGGCAGGCCCCAGCATATGTTCATCGAAAAGATCGTGCCGTCATCCATCTGGAAGAGGCCGAAGGTGGAATCCTTAGTACCCCATTTCGACATCACCGGATCGGTGGACCGGGCATAGACAGAGACGGGGGTCTTGCCCTCCATCAGCCACATTGACAGGTCCAGCGAATGCGTTCCCGACACCACCATCGGCGTAAGGTGCTGGCGGTTCTGGGTGCGCGAGACGGTGGCGATGGGCACCATCCGGTTCATGAAGGCGCGCGTCACCACCGAATGGACCTCGCCGATCTGGCTGTTGATCAGCCGCTCCTTGACCGCCAGGAACCGGCGGCGGAATCGCTGGGTATAGCCCATGACGGCATCTACGCCCGAGGCCTCGATCGCGCGCAGGATCTTAAGCGACTCGCGCGCGTCGGTGGCGATGGGCTTCTCGATGAACAGCGACTGGCCGCGCTCGGTTGCGGCGAGGATAGGGGCGGCGTGGTTGTTCTCGTCGGTGGCGACGATGACGGCGGTGACCTCGGGGCGGTTCAGCAATTCGTGAAAGTCGGTGGTGGAGAAGTCGGCCTGCGCATCGGCCTTCAGGCGCTGGTGAAGTTCGGCATTGATATCGCACAGACCCAGCCAGCCGATCCCCGGATAGTCTCGCGCCAAAATCGCTCGGATGCGGCCGATGGTGCCACACCCGACGATCGCCAGACCGATTTCATTCCTAACTGCCATGGGCTTTCCTTGATAGCATAAGCGGCAAAAGGGGTGAATTCTGACAATTATATACGGATGGCGTGATCACCGACAATCCAGGATGCTTCCCCGATAGGAACTGAAAACCGTCACAATATTAGAACGAACCGCGTAATGTCACAGTATATAAGCGATCAGAAACCGCTTCGTACTCTTCGAGCCGTCTCACCTCGCCATCGGCAACATTGGTGGCATAGAGTGTCCGGGCGCGCCGGGCCTCATCTTCCAACAGGCGTGCGCCGTCGAACCGCAAGGTCATGCCGCCGAAGATTCTGGTTTCGAGGAAGGCTGTCATCTTGATGTCGTCTTGGTAGCGCCAGCGGTCGCGAACATCATCTGTCCGGTTTACCCCGTCCACTCTGTTGAGATCCAGGCCGTAAGACAAGCCTTTCCCCGAAACGTCATGGCGAAAGCCCACACTCCAGTGCGTGTGTCGAGTGCGATACATATCCCGCTTCTCACCCGTGAAGGGATCGGTCGTTTCTGATTCCTGCACCAGTACGCTCGCCTTGATGACTGCGTCCGGCACCCCGATCCAGCTCATGCGGAAGCTCGACTTGATTTCCGCACCATAAAGCCGGGCTTCGCCGATATTTGCCCGCGCCGATGCGAGCAGTCCGGCGTCATCGGTATCGGCAACGCCGTCCCCATCGACGTCAATAGGCCCTTTATCGATATGGTCGTCAATGTTGTTCAGAAACCCGCGGAATTCGAGCACGCCATTGTCATCGGCCAGACGGTACTCATACCGCAGTTCGTATTCCCAGGCATTTTCCGGCGTAAGGTTCGGATTGCCGAAATCCACTTCGTCGTCCTGAAAGTCGAATACCGCAACGAAGTCCGAAAAATTGAGTTGCTTCACCGTACGCTCGACCCTGAGCCCTAGTTGGCTGCTGGGCGTGATGTCAAAACGAAAATCGGCGCGCGGCTTTACGAAGGAGAAACTGCGACTGTTATCAAATTCACTGCCCTGTTGTGTCAGGCGGGAAAACTCGGCATTTAGTGCGAGTTCGACCGAGGTACGATCGCCGATCTGCCATCGGTCAGTCACGAATACCTCATAGCGCAGTTCTTCGACCACGGAATCCGGATTGAAAATATCCAGTTCCACCAGTGCGCCATTACGGTCTTCAAAAACCCGCAGATCGCTGTCGAGACTGTTTTCTGCGACTTCGGCGCCAATCTCGATATTCTGAGTGTCAGAGAAATCCCAACTGTAGGCGCTCCGCAAAATGGCCTCTGTATCGAGGGTTTCCACCAGCTCCAGGTTCTCGACCGTCACGTTGCCGGGTACGAAACTGCTACGGTCTTCCTCGCCTGTCCTTTCTGCGCGGGAATAGATGAACAGGGTCTGCCACATGCCGCTCACGCCCAGTCGCTTCTCATAATCGGCGCCGACCTCCCAAGTGAAGATGTCGTTCTGACTGCTACGAACCTCGGTCAGAAGAAAGGTAGGCACACCGGACGCGTCGACGGGATGGCGCTCGGTAATCTCTTCATTGAACCTGTCGACGATTGAGACGAGCCCGTTCAGGCGCAGCTCATCGCCGTTTTCCAACTGATAAATAAGATTGCCCGTCGCGGTGTACGGTCTCCTCTTCGGTCTCTGCTCCTCCTCGAATCGTTGCTCGGTCAGGAGAGCGTCAGGTGACAGGAATCGCTCATCGCGACTCTGCAGTACAAAACTCGGCTCACTCGCCAGGCTCATCAGATATTGCAGGTTCCCCCGATTCGCTCCGTACGACAAGTTACCACCCGGCATGGACTCGCCCGAGTCGCTGAACAGGCTGGAAATTTCCCACGACCCCGCTGCCTGGTCTTCGCCTGAACTGTCAAGAATGATATTGACGATGGTTCCCTCGCTGCGTACGTCGACCTCGGCACTGGTGCCGCGGATCAGTTCGATACGGCTAACCTGAGACGCCGGAATGCGTTCGAGGGTGGCTGCAATCTCATTGGCTTTGCCGGCGATCCGCTTATTGTTGACCAGGATCTGATCGCCACTCGAGCCAAAGCCACGTACACGCACAGGCGGTCCGTTGTTGGCGGGCCTCATGACAGCGTCAACGATGCTGCTGATCCCGGGTACCCGGTTCAGCATGTCCACGGCCGTGGTCACGTTGTAACGCTCGAAATAGTGCTTGTCGTAGACAACCGTCGATGAATCTTGCGCCTCAGCGGCATGGCCGAACAGCGAGACCAGAATCAGACCGAACGCCACCAGAATCACAACAGTAAGTCGTGAATCTCGTTTGTTTAAAAGCTGCTGCCTAATCGGGCGCACTTTGTCGTCTAAGGTTTGTGCCAAAGAAAAAGGGAAGTAGCTTTGAGGCCACTTCCCTCTAGATAGTTTCCTGCAGTCGAAAACTCGTTTGGATCAATAATCGTACCTGAATCGCAGGCCGATTGACCGTGGTCGCGTAACAAACCAATCATCTGTCGGACCATTGGTGCGAACAAATCGAATAACGCGCTCGTCAGTGATGTTGTCGAGGAAGAGTTCGAAGCCGTAGTTTTCCTTGTTAAACCCGATGGTGGCATACCACGTGTCATAGCTCGGAATATCCGCGAGATTATCCAAAAAGATCGAATTCTTGCTGTCATCCACGTGGTTCAGTGCGAGTTGTACATGACCTTCGTAATCGCCCAATTCGTATGTGTATCTGCCGCGCAGGTTGTATGAGAATTCTGGTGCAAACGCCAGCGTGCTTCCGACCGGAACGATATTCTCCGCGGTGAAAACGTCGTTCGAAAGCGAAGTAAGCTCGGAATCGTTCCACGCAAAGGATAGGAACAGCGTAAAGTTATCGGTCGCCGCAAACGCGATATCAGAGTCGATTCCCTTAACCTCGGCTGCGCCTATATTGGTCGTAAAAAGCAGATTCGTTAAGTCGGTATCGGCCACCTGCAACTGAACATCATTCCATTCTACGCTGTAGACAGTACCATTCCAGCGCAATCGATTGTCCAGAAGACTCATTTTCCAGCCGAACTCCACGTTTTCAACCGCATCAGATATGTAACTAAAGGGAATATCGATGGTCGGGTCCAGGCTTGGGCCGCCCTGGCGATTGAACCCACCGGGGCGATAGCCTTCCGAGTAAGTTGCATAGAGCAATGAATCCCCATTTGGTGTCCACGACACATTAACTTTAATGATGGTGTCGTCTTCTTGTCCCGGCGTTAGACCTGCAAGATTCACGTCGATGTTTTGACCTGTATCACCACTTGAAAATGGAGTGTTGGCGCCGTTATTACTGGTATAGCCATTCCAGGCGCGGGGTATAGCTTCAAAGAAGAAATTGCTTCCGCCGGCCAAACCGTATTCCTGCTCGAAGTAACGCGCACCAACTGACGCCGTTAGTGCATCCGTAAATGAGTATGAGAGCTCACCGAAGACCGCCGTTTGCTTTTCGAAGCGAGTAATGTCGCTGACGAAGTTGACGCCTGGCGGGCGTGGGGTGGGGTCGAACGCCGTCTGGTCTGTAAAAATTTCTTGTTGAGCGGTTACGCCTCGCTCGACTTGGCCCGGAGCCTGAAAGTCGACGGACGCACCGAGATCCGCGTCGTCGAAAAACACACCACCGATAAAGCGCAATTTGTTCTCTGCCGAAGTCGCCACGCGCAGTTCGTGAGTTGAACGTTCAGTTTCTATACGAAATTGCACACCGTAAGACGGGTCATAACACCGCATCGCTATGAAAGCATCGCAAACGTAACCCCATGCAAAAGGTCCGTCCTCAACAGCCGAAGCATCAGCGGTCGACTGATGAACCTCTCGATCCAAATATGCGCCGGTGTAAATAACTTCCAGATCGCCAATTTGCCCATTGGCTGTCCACGCAACCTGAGAGAATTCGTCGTTGTTGAAATCGGGAAAGAATTTCGTAACCTGAAGGTCACCGACGGTTGGATCCATGGCGAAACTGCCTGTGGCGTTCATTTCCTGTGCCATCACCTGCAACAGGAAATCCCAATTGTCGTTGGCTTGAAATTTCAATGCACTACGAACACCCTGGTAATCAGCGTCGTTATAATCGTCCGCCGCCAACTGTGTATTGTCGTCCAGCGTATGGGGAATATTTTGGGGAGCGCTCGCATTCAACGCTAGCGGGTCGTAGGTTGCCTGCACATTATCAATGAAGCCGCCCTGATTAGAGGAATAGACAACGGTGCGCCATGCCAGCTTATCGTCTAGGAGTGGAATATTGATATACGCTTCGACCGCGGTACTCATTTCGCCGCTCTTGGTATCCGATATGCTGAATTTCGCACCTGATTGAAATTCATCAAGCACAGGTTTCTTGGTAATCAGGCGAACGGTGCCGGCCTGCGAACTCGCTCCGAACAATGTGCCTTGCGGACCCGCCAAAACCTCAATGCGCTCCATGTCAGAAATGTAGACATCCAGGTTTCGACCAATCGTTTGAATAGGCTGCTCATCGAGATACAGCGCGACGTTGGGTGAATTACCCACGGCCTCAACAGCGCTTAGAGTTGTAGACCGGGTCGCCATGCCGCGAATGTAGTAGGTGGTATTACCTGGTCCACGACCTCCTGCGGTCAAAGTAGGCACCTGGCGAACGAAGTCATCGAAATTGGTAATGCCAACGTCAGTGAGGGTTTGTGAATCGAGTGCGACGACGGAGACTGCCACGTCTTGCAAATTTTCCGATCGTTTCGATGCTGTGACAACGATTTCGTCAAGCTGGGCACTTGCAACGCTTGGTAATGCACCTATCAGCATGGCCGTTGTAGCGGCCTGTACGGCTGTAGATACAGGCGTACGCGTTAGTTTCTGCGGATTCTTTGTCCCGGTTCTTGTACTCAATGACATGGTTTTCCCCCACTTTATTGTCAATAGTCTGCAATCGTGTGCATTACCTATATATCATACAATCCGGTTGATTTGAAATCAAAATCTAAAAAATTGTTAAATATCGCCCGGTGCAAAGATTTCCCGCTTGCCAACCCTGGCCAATCGAGAACGTAGCGTCTATAGGAACTGAATACCGACACAATATGAGGTGGGAGATTCATCCACGCAGACTAACTGCACGTGGGTGTATATCGATACTCACGCCCTGTGCCAGTACTTCCCGCGCTTCATTGCCTGACATAAACGCTTTGATGGGCCAAAGCGACCATAAATGGCACCCGAAGTTTTTCGTGATCCGTTTTTTACGCCTAGGGCTTGTGCAAAAAGAAAAAGGGAAGTGACCTTACGGCCACTTCCCTCTGCTTTTGCTTCAGTAATCGAAAATGCTAATCGAAAACCGGTTCGGATCAATAATCGTAGCTGAATCGCACGCCAATTGATCGCGGACGTGTTACGAACTGCTCAGGCGTTGCGCCGCCGGCACGAACATATCGAATGATTCGTTCATCAGCAATGTTGTCGATGAAGAATTCAACGCCGTAATTTTCCTTACCGAATCCAATCGTTGCGTCCCATGATTCCCAACTCGGGATATCTGCGACCTGCGACAAGATGA
>JBLHKG010000031.1:0-9854 GCA_047619835.1 Alphaproteobacteria bacterium | reverse complement strand
GACCTCACAAGGAGAGTTCCCGCAAGAGCCAGTTGGCGGCGTCCCGTCCTTACGTTGCCGACAAGACGCTGGTGTAATAGAGTTTTCGAATAACACCCCAACCGAGAGGAACTCCCATGGTATCGAAATTCGAGGATCATTGCTGGCAGGATATCGTAGACCCAAAAATCCTCGATATTTACAGCGCCTATGACCGCGAGACCTATGTCGGCAACCGCCCGGCGCTGCTCGCCATCGACCTTTATCAGCTTGCCTATCAGGGCGGCGCGAAACCGGTCCATGATCTGATGGGAGAATTCCCCAGCTCGTGCGGTGAAAACGCCTGGAACGCCATTGAGCCGACCCAGCGCCTGTTCAAGGCGGCCCGCGCCGTCGGCATTCCGATCATCTATTCGACCACCGAGGCCCGCAAGGAAGCCAATGTCGGCAAGGCCTATGCCACCTCACGCCAGAACAAGCCCAAATCCGACGATGTATGGGAGATCAAGGAAGAGTTCACGCCGCAGGAAGGCGATCTGATCGTCTACAAGCAGCGGGCCAGCGCATTCTACGGCACGCCACTGATCGCCCAGCTTCACCAGATGGGTATCCAGAGTGTCATCGTCTGCGGCGAGAGCACCTCAGGCTGCGTGCGGGCCAGCGTGGTTGACGCCTATTCCAACGGCATCCATGTCGCCGTCGCCGAGCAATGCTGCTTCGATCGCAGCGATCTGTCGCACAAAGTCAATCTGTTCGACATGCACCATAAATACGCCGATGTCATGCATGTCGACGAGATTGTGAAACATCTTCATGGCTTGTCCGGCCTGAAAGAGGTCATCTGATGGAACCCAGCCGCTCCGGTCCCTTCCCCTACACACCGATCAACCGGCGGCCAAAGCTCAAATGGCCCAACGGGGCGCGCGTCGCCGTCTGGGTAGTTCCCAATCTTGAGTTCTTCCCGCTGGATGAGCCGGTGCCGGGCGCCCGCTTCACCCATGTGCCGGAGATCTCCAGCTGGGCAACCCGCGATTATGGCGCCCGCGTCGGCGCCTTCCGCATCATGGACGTTTTGTCCAAACGGGATATAAGGGCATCGGCAACGCTCAATTCCGAGGTCTGCGACGCCTATCCGGAAATGATGGAAGATGCGGTGTCTCTCGGTTGGGAATTCCTCGGTCATAATCAAAGCAACACCCGCCCGTTCCATTCGACCCCGCCGGAGGGCGACAGAGAGCTCATGCGGAGCGCGCTCGCCCGCATCGAACAATCAACAGGGCGCAAGCCGCGCGGCTGGCTGGGCTCCGGCCTGCAGGGAACCTGGGACACGATCGATTACCTCGCCGAAGAAGGGCTCGATTATGTCTGCGACTGGGTCAATGACGACCAGCCCTATTTCCTGAAGGCTGGCGGCCGCCAGATGGTGTCGCTGCCTTATTCGACCGAGATCAACGATCTACCGCAATTCCGCGCCGGTCGCTCGAACGAAGAATTTGAATCCATGATCCGCCGACAGTTCGACCGGCTGTATATGGAAGGGGAAGAGTCCGCCCGGGTTATGGCGATCTGCATACATCCTTTCGTGATCGGCGTGTCCCACCGTATCTGGGTGCTCGAATCTGCGCTCGATTACATCAAGAGCCATGACGATGTGTGGTTCGCCACCGGAGAGGAAATCGTCGACGCCTGGCTGAAGTCCGGCGCGACATTTTAGATAGCTCCTCAACGCGGGCAATCCGGTGCTTGCCAATGCGCTCATCAGGCGTCAGCATGGTGAAAACCCATGACAACTATAGGGTTACACTGAAAAACGAGATTGAATTTGATCATCAATTAACGGGGAAAGACCGATGAAACGCCTTACAAAATGCCTTCTTATCTCAGTCCCTTTCGTCCTCGCCGCCAATATCGCCACCGGCGCCGATACCTTCGTGCGCATGGTATCCGGCCCCTCCGGCGGCAGCTGGTACCCCTATGGCGCCAAGATGATGGCCATGGCGGACAAGCAGATGAAGGGTGTCTCCACCTCGAACGGTCCGGGCGGCGGCGTCGGGAACGCGCGCAGTGTCGGCAAAGGCAAGGCCGAGTTCGGCTGGACCTTCGCCAACACCGCCTATGACGCACACTCCGGGATAGGTGCATTCAAGAAGAAACACCCCAATCTGCGGTTCTTTGCCAATCTGTTTCCCGGCGTTCTTCAGACGGCGGTTCCCGCCAACTCCAAGATAAAATCCTACAACGATCTCGCCAATAAGCGTCTCAGCCCCGGCAAAACGACGTTCGGCGGCAATGTCGCCTTTGAGAAACTGATCGGGCTTTATGGTATTACCTATGCCGGAGTGAAGAAGGCCGGAGGGAACATTCACCGGGTCGGCTACAAGGATTCTGTTTCATTGATGAAAGACGGCCATATCGATGCCTTCGTCGGCATGACCACGGCGCCGAACTCGTCCTTTATCGCCCTCGATTTTTCTCCGGGGATACGGTTTCTCTCGACCTCGAACAAGATCGCTGCGAACTTCGTCAAAATGAATCCCGGTTTCGTCCAGACGACCATGAAGGCCGGGACCTATAAAGGTCTCAAGGCAGACGTGCCGACCATCGCCGCGCCAACCGTCCTCGTCACCCATAAGGGCGTATCCAACGACATCGCCTATCGAATGGCGAAGGTGGTGTGGGACAATCACGGCGAACTGGTCAAGCTCAACAAGTTCTGGGCCAGCGTGAAATTGTCGGACGCGCTGGAGGGCTCTGCCATTCCGGTACATCCCGGCGCCATGCGCTTTTACAAGGAAAAGGGCATCTCAAAATAACAAAGGACAGGCCGGGCGGCATTATGTGATCTCCGCCCGGCCCTCCTTTCAATAATTCTCCCCGGATATATTCCGGGGCTGTGGTGAGGCGTCCATTCTGACATGACCGACGGCCCAGCTTCCCTCCATTACGAGGAGATTCGGGACTACTCCCTCTTGGAGCAAGTGATACGGCTTGGCGGGTTATCCGTACCGACAACAATCATGCTGTTCGCCTCGTCATTGGCGATCGCACTTGGCATGTTCCATATCTATGTCGCCGGCTTTGGCACCCCGGAATCCCATTCGTTCCGCAGCATTCATCTGGCTGTCATGATGGTCCTCACCTTCCTTATCTATCCGACGGGCAGGGGTTCGATCTCGGAATCGTTGACCGGACAGACGCCGCCGGAGACGACTAAAAAGCGCGCCGGTTTCGCAATCGACCTGCTGCTCGTCCTGCTGGTGATCTTTGTCGAGGGTTATATCCTCTATGATGTCGAGGCGTTCCAGGCACGCGAGGGCAATCTGCTCCCGGGCGACATCTGGGTTGGCACAATCCTGATCTTTCTGACACTGGAGACCACCCGGCGCGCGGTGGGCTGGACAATGGTTATCATCACCGGATTTTTCATCGTTCAGACTCTTTATTCGAATTATTTTTTCGGGTTTTTTTACGGCCCTCCAAAAGGCTACGAGGAATTCATCGATGTCCTGTTTGTCGGCACCGAGGGTATTTTCGGAATTCCAATCTTTGTCGCCTCAACCTTTATTGTGTTGTTCATCCTGTTCGGCGGGATTCTGATCCGCTCCGGCGCGGGTCTGTTTTTTATCGATCTCGCCGTCGCATTAACCGGACACAGGACGGGAGGCCCGGCCAAAGGCGCCGTGGTGGCAAGCGCCCTGCTCGGTACCGTATCCGGCTCGGCCACGGCAAACGTTGTGACTACAGGGTCCTTCACCATCCCCATGATGATACGGCTCGGCTATCGCGGTCGCTTTGCGGCGGCGGTTGAGGCCTGCGCCTCATCGGGCGGCCAGATAACGCCGCCGATCATGGGGGCGGCAGCGTTCATCATCGCCGAGTTTCTGCGGGTCAGCTATTTGACGGTAATCGTCTCCGCCATTGTGCCCGCCTTTCTTTACTTCGCGACAATCTACTTCATGGTTCATCTCGAAGCGGAGAAAAGCGGCATTGCCCGCGTTCCGAAAGACCAATTGCCGAACCTGTTCGATGTTTTAAAGCGCGGCTGGCATCTGCTGCTGTCGTTGGCCGCCCTGATCGCGTTTCTCGTCGTGGGCTTCACGCCAATGCATGCCGCCTTCTGGGCCATACTCACGCTAACGGTCCTGAGTTTCGTCAACGCGAACACGCGGATGAGCCCGCTCGATCTGTTCGCCGCCCTCGAATCCGGCATTCGCAGCACCATTCCGGTCACCATCGCCTGTGCCTGCGCCGGTATCATCATCGGTTCAATTTTTGCCTCGGGATTTGGCAACAAATTCACCAACGGCATTATTGATATCGCTGATGGCAGCCTGATCATCCTGCTGATCCTGACCGGAATTGCCGCAATCCTGCTCGGCATGGGAATTACCACGACGGCGGTCTATATCACGGTCGCCGCGCTCATTGTGCCGGCCCTGATTGAAATCGGCGTGACGCCGATGGCCGCGCATATGTTTGCTTTCTATTACGGCGTCGTATCAACCATCACCCCGCCGGTGGCGCTGGCCTCGTTCGCCGCCGCTGCGATCGCCCAGAGTCCGCCAATGGCGACCGCCTTTGAATCCGCCCGGATCGGCATCGCGAAATATCTGGTGCCGTTTATCTTCGTCTATAATCCGAGCCTGCTGTTCGAAGGCCCGCTCTGGCTGACGCTTTGGTCAACGGCAGCCGCGTTGATCGGCGTGTGGGCGTTGTCGGTCGCGCTCGAAGGCTGGCTTAAAGGTCCCGTCTCGCCTCTCCTGCGGGCAGCGGCGGGTATCGCCGGGATCGCCCTGATGTATCCGCCAATGTTGTCGGTCGTCGGCCTGCCCGGCTATGCAATCAACGCCGGCGCCGCGATCCTGATTTCCATATTCTATTTCCAGCGGCGCACGCAGGAACGGGAAAGGGCTCGGTTATGAAAAGAGAAATCTTCATCGGCCCGCTACGCCACTGGCTGCTGGCAGCCATCGCCCTCGGCTTGATGTGGTGGATGGGCGCGACCCAGCTTCACACCCAGAATTTTAAGCTCTACCTCCTGATCCTCTTTGCGCTTTCCCTGGTGATCGTCGGTACTTTCGTCCTCGCGCATCGAAAGGGCGAACGCATTACCCGCGACACGCTGGAAGAAGATTAAGAGCGCAGGAATAGCGGTGCTTGACCGGTTCTACCAAAATCGGACACAGTCTAGTTTGCACTGCCTGGTGTGAGCTCACAGGTTCCACACCGGCTGAAATTTCAATTCAGGGATGGGGGTCTGTCATGAGCACCACATACAACACGATGATCATGGGGGCGTCTTATGGCTCCTTGTTGGCGATCAAGCTTTTGCTCGCGGGTCATGATGTAAAGCTTGTCTGCCTGCCCGACGAGGCAGCGTTGATCAATACGGAAGGCCAAAAAGTCCGCATACCGGTGCGAGGACGGGAGGGACATGTCGAGATCGATTCCCGAAAATTGCCGGGAACCTTGTCAGCCGCCACACCCGATGCCGTCGATCCGTCCGAGTACGACCTGATCGCCCTGGCCATGCAGGAGCCACATTATGGCGCGCCGGGCGTGCGTGAATTGCTCGATGCGGTCGCAAAATCCGGCGTTCCCTGCATGTCGATCATGAACATGCCGCCGCTGCCCTATCTGAGACGGGTACCCGGCCTCGATGTCGAAAAATTGAAACCCTGCTACACCGACCCCTCAGTCTGGGACAGCTTCGATCCGGCCCTGATAACATTATGCAGTCCGGACCCACAGGCCGTTCGCCCGCCGGATGAAAAAACCAATGTGCTTCGGGTCGGCCTGCCGACCAACTTCAAGGCCGCCCGGTTCGAATCCGATGCGCACACCGCTATCCTCCGCCAGATGCAGGCAGATATCGAGGCAAGCCGGTTCGACGATGGCGACGGCCCCATCGATTTACCCGTTAAGCTCAAAGTGCACGATTCCGTATTCGTGCCACTGGCCAAGTGGAGCATGTTGCTGACGGGCAATTATCGCTGCGTACAAAAAGAGGACATGCGATCGATCAAGGACGCTGTGCACAGCGATATCGATTTGTCGCGCTCGGTCTATGAATGGGTGTCAAAATTGTGCCGCGAATTGGGAGCATCGGCGGAAGATCAGGTCCCGTTTGAAAAATATGCGAACGCGGCAAATGGACTGTTGAATCCATCCTCTGCGGCGCGTGCCCTGCTTGCCGGCGCCAAAAATATCGAACGGGCGGACTTTCTGGTGAAAACCATCGCGGCGCAGTACGGCATGCAATCCGATGCTGTCGATGAGACGGTGGCGATGGTAGATTCCTGGCTAGAGCGTAATCGCCAGGCATCGTGAACGTCACAACCAGCCTGATCCTTATGCGCAAGGGGGTGGTTTTGACAGCTCATCGGAAAGGCACTTGAAACGGTTCATCTGTCCTGCATAGGATTTGGCCTCGCCAGATATCCTGACGGGGATAATAGCCGCCGTGGTTTTTAGCGCTTCGCCCACGCGTCTCGTCCTGCTCGTCTGCACCGCCCAGGTGCTGGCGCAGATCGGCGCCTATACATGGCCGGCGCTGCTGCCTGGCATGATGCCGCTTTGGAAATTGACCTATAGCGAAGCAGGCTGGATCACGGGCGTGTTTTACGCTGCGTATACATTGTCTGTGCCGGTGCTGGTGACCCTCACCGACCGGATCGATGCCAAGATCGTCTATCTCTGCGGCGTTGCCCTCACCATCGTCGGTCATCTCGTCTTCGCCACCTTCGTGGACGGTTTCTGGGGGGCGATCCTGGCGCGCGGGCTGGCTGGCATCGGATGGGCCGGCACCTATATGACGGGCCTCAAACTTCTGGCCGACCGTGTCGACGACCATCTGCTGTCGCGCGCCGCTGCAGGTCATGCCGCAGGAGTCGGCATTGCCGGTGCGCTGTCGTTTGTTTTTGCCGATCTATTGCAGAACAGTTTTGGCTGGTCCGCCGCCTTCGCGGTTGCGGCGGGCTGTGCAGCCCTGGCATGGCTATTGATTGCGATCTGCGCACCATCTCGAACGGGCCACCCGCAGGCAACGACCAAGGGTGTTTCTCTGTTCGACTTTCGGCCAGTCTTTCGTAACCGTTCGGCAATGGCTTACGCCCTCGCCTACTGTTTCCATACATGGGAGATGAACGCGCTGCGCGGATGGGGTGTCGTATTTCTGGCCTATGTCGCGGTGCAGTCGGGTGACGGCGGCGGCTGGATGGCGCCTACCGTGGTCGTGACGGTGATGGCATTGATGGGAACCGTGGCGAGCTTTGCCGGAAACGAGGCCTCAATCCGTTTCGGACGCCGGCGGCTGATCTGTTTTGCAATGGCGGGCTCCATTCTGGTGGGGGCGACAATCGGGTTTGTCGGGCCGCTCTCCTACACCATCGCGGTAATGTTGGTGCTGGTCTACGGAAACTTCATCTGGCTCGATTCAGCCTCTCTGACGGCGGGAACAGCCGGAAGCGCCGATCCGGCGCGGCGCGGCGCGACCCTCGCGGTGCATTCCATGCTGGGATACACCGGCGGATTTATTGGACCGCTGGCAATCGGCTGGACCCTCGACCTCGCCGGCGGAATGTCGTCTATGGCCTGGGGCCTCGCTTTCTCCATGGTGGCTGGAATGGTGGTTCTGTCACTCGCAGCTTTCCTCGTCCTGCGACCGAGTGAACTGGCGGGCGACCAAAATACCCGATAGTTTGAGCCCTGCTGTCCTTCCCGGAGTTGGGGCCGATGAGCGCGAAATCATGAGCAAAACTGAAATGCAGGATGATGCTTCGCCAGTAGCCGCGGACCCGAATAGAGCCCGGAAAACACTCGCCACCTGCGGCACCGCCCACTTTCTACATGACGGGCTGCATGATGCGCTCTATGTGCTGCTGCCACTGTGGGCGCAGATGTTCGGTCTGTCACTGGCGCAGGTCGGCCTGTTGAAAGCCGTCTATTCCGGCAGCATTGCCCTGTTCCAGGTGCCGGCGGGCATCCTGGCGGAACGGTATGGCGAACGGCGTCTGTTGGCCGGAGGCACGGTGATCGCCGGCATCGCCTATATGCTGCTCGGGTCCGCCGGCGGATTTGCCGGGCTGGCGATTTTGCTCGCCCTTGTGGGATTGGGATCGGGTGTCCAGCACCCCTTATCCTCTACCCTGGTTGCAAGGGCATACGCGACCGGTGGCCAACGCGCCGCGCTCGGTATTTACAATTTCTCCGGCGATCTGGGAAAAATGGCTTTGCCTGCCGCAGTCGCGTTGATTGCCGGCGCCGTTGGCTGGCAGACCAGCGTCATCGCAGCAGGGGCGTTTGGCGCCGTCGGTGGGATTGCAATATATATCCTGTTGCGAATGCTAAGGGCCGGCGCTACCGCGCAAGCCGCGGAAAACGCGTCAACCGGAACCGTCGCTACGGGGGGCGGATGGGGCATCCGGAACCGGTCAGGGTTCCTTACCATATCGGCAATCAATATCGTCGACACGGCGGTGATCTACGGCTTTTTGACCTTCCTTCCCTTCCTTCTCATTGAAAAAGGGGCTGCGGTCGAAACCCTGGGGCTGGCGCTGGCGCTGACCTTCGGTGGAGGGGCGGCAGGCAAGTTCCTGTGCGGTGTGTTGGCCGAAAGGATCGGCATCATTCGAACCGCTGTCATCACGATCATCGCCAAGGGATGCTTTATTCTGCTGTTGCTCTGGCTTCCGCTGGCTTGGGCGCTGGCCTTGCTGCCCCTGCTGGGAGCGGCTCTCAACGGCACGTCATCCGTTCTGTACGCGACAGTTGCCGAGTTTGTCGACCCGGAGCGGCATTCACGATCTTTCGGGCTGTTTTATACTCTTGGAATGGGGGCCGGCGCTGTTTCACCAGCCTTGTTCGGCGTGGTCAGCGATTACGCCGGCGTCCGGACGGCGCTCGCCATTATCGGGTCATCCGCCCTTTTCACCGTTCCGTTCTGCTTTCTGCTTCGGTCGTCGATTCAAACGCCAGATGAGTCGCATTAAAGCCGGACCATTATCCGATGGAACGGACCAGGGCATTATAGCCAATGACCTGGGCAATCGCCCGGCAGCCGAGAAACACCATGAGCCCAAGCCAAAGGGCGTGATTGCCGATCACCGGCATAAGCAGAAAGACCACCGCCATATAAGGGATGAAGGACAACAGCATCGCGTTTCGCAGGATGCGGGTCCGCGTTGCCCCCAGATAGACGCCGTCATAGGTATACGCCCAAACGGCGATGAGCGGCGAGACAACCACCCAGAGCAGGTAATCAGCGGCGGCGGCGCGCACCTCGGGGATCGTCGTCAGAACCGAAACGATCCAACTGCCGAAAACCGCATAGACCGCCGCACACCCGACAGCGGTAAGGCCTGCCCACAGGAACGCCCCCCGCACCGCGCGACGAAATCCATCTCGGTCGCGCCGCCCCACCGCCTCGCCAACCAGTGCCTCAGCAGCATGGGCGAACGCATCGAGCCCGAATGTCATAAAATGAGCAAACGTGTACAGCACCTGGTTAGCGGCGAGCGTTACATCGCCGAACCTTGCGCTTTGCGCCATAAACACGGCGAAACCGGACACCACGCACATGGTCCGTATAAAGATATCCGTGTTGACCGCCATCATTTTCCGGAATTGGGCGGGCTCGAAAACCCTCGCTGCATTTTGACCCACGGGCAGGGCTCGCAAACGCCGAACGACCAGAATAATTGCAAGGAAAAATCCCAGATACTCGGCGATCAGCGTTGCCGCGGCGACACCGGCAACCCCCCAACCGAATCCAAAGACGAACAGAAAATCGAGAGCGATATTCACCGCGTTGGTGAACAGTTGAAGGACCAGCGGTATCCGGGAATCATGCAGCCCGTAGAACCAGCCGATAAAGG
>JBLHKG010000030.1:0-9890 GCA_047619835.1 Alphaproteobacteria bacterium | reverse complement strand
TTTCCCGGTCGGCTGCGGCTTACAGCCGGACCGGGGCGGCAACCGCGCCCGCCGCGCCGCGTATGATTGCCGACAGCTCTTCCATTCTCGGGATACCCGATGCGGAACTGACGCCTAAGGTTCAGGGCGCGATCATGCGCCTGATGGAGGAAGTCGATTCGCTGAGGCGCGAGATCGAACAATCGCGCCAGAGAATTGCCTATCTTGAACAGCTCGCCGATCAGGACGCTCTTGCCCCCGTCGCGAACCGGCGGGCTTTCGTCCGCGAACTGTCTCGGATTATGGCGTTTGCCGAACGATACGATTCGGCAAGCAGCCTGATTTATTTCGATGTGAACGGTCTCAAGCCGATCAATGACACCCATGGTCACGCGGCGGGCGACGCGGCCCTGATGCGGGTTGCCGACATACTCGTCGAGAATGTCCGCGAATCCGATTTTGTCGGTCGGCTTGGCGGTGATGAATTCGCGGTCATTCTGTCACAGTCCGATGAGGCGAAGACGGCGGAAAAGGCGCAGGATCTGGTCACCAGAATTGAGGAACATCCGCTCAACTGGAACGGTCTGGACATACCCATCGGTGTTGCGTTCGGCACCTATACCTTCCGCGGCGGCGTTTCGGCGCATGACGCGCTGGCGGCGGCCGATCGGGCGATGTACGAGCAGAAAGTGGCCGGTCGCCGTCAATCCACCGGCTGATCCCCGACCCGGTGCGGTCTTTGAGATTACGCAACATTGGAGATTACGCAATATTGTCTGGAATCAGCCTGCTGCGGTGCAGCTGAAGCTGGTCTCTTAGGGAGAGTTTACGCTTTTTGAGCCGTTGCATCTGCAACTGGTCGAACGGGCCTTCGCCTGTGATCTGCGCGATCACGTCATCAAGGTCGCGGTGCTCCGACTCCAGCTCCGCGATCCGTCCCAACAGGACTTCCCGTTCCTCGCTGTCCCATGGTTCCATGTTTTTCTCTTGAGTCGGCTAATGCCAAAGAAATGTAACAGAAATGTCAGGGCGTGTTTAAACTGATTCGGGTTTGGTAACGCGGAACAGGGGGCAGGCGGATGGCATTGACGGGGCGCATTGGAATTTTGACGTCGGGCGGCGACTGCGCTGGCCTCAATGCGGCAATTCGGGCCGTCGTTCATCGGGCCGTTCTCGGATTTGGCTGGCAGGTCATCGGAATTCGTGATGGAACGAGGGGGCTCATGGCGCGCCCTCCGGCCGTGCGCGAACTGACTTTGGCGGATTTTACCGGAGAAATGCTGCGCCAGGGCGGCACCATGCTCGGGACGACCAACCAGGGAGATCCGTTCCATTTTCCGATGGAAGACGGATCTTTCAAGGATCGGTCACAGGATATTATTGATGGTTATAACGAGCTTCGTCTCGATGCTCTGATCGCAATCGGTGGCGATGGCAGTCTCGTGCTCCTGCGGCGCATTGCACAGCAGGGCGAAATCAACCTGGTGGGTATCCCAAAGACTATCGATAACGACGTTCGATTCACCGAAAATGCCATCGGATATTCGACGGCGGTCGACGTCGCGGTTGAAGCCCTCGACCGGCTGCAACCGACGGCAGCGAGCCATAATCGGGTGATGATTTTGGAAGTGATGGGGCGCGATGCCGGTCATATCGCTCTTAATGCCGGGATTTCCGGCGGGGCTGATGTGATTCTGATCCCGGAGATTCCGTATTCGATTGATCGTATCGGCAGCAAAATCGACAGCATCCGGCGCGAACAGGATAGAAATTTTGCGCTGGTCGTTGTCGCCGAAGGCGTCAGGACCGAAACCGGCGATCCGGTAATTATTACCACGGCCGATGGACAACAGCGTCTTGGGGGTATTGGACATTATCTCAGCCGGCGCATCGCGGAGGAAACCGGCGCCGAGACAAGGGTGACAGTTTTGGGACACACCCAGCGCGGAGGAACACCGACGCCGCGCGACCGGTTTTTTGCCTCCGCGTTTGGCGTTCATGCGGTTGATCTTGTCGCAGAAGGTAAATTCGACAGGATGGTTGCCTGGTCAAACCGCGATTGTGTCGATGTTTCCCTGGAAGACGTCGTGACCGGCCCGCAGCTGGTGGACCCCCAGGGCAACACGGTTATGACGGCCCGCGGCCTCGGAATTTGTCTTGGGGATTGAGGGATGCTGTGGTTACACTATTGGTGTTCTCCGAACCAATCGATAGGAGGTCGCAATGATTACAGAAGTGCCCATGGAGTCGCTACAGACCCGTCACGAAGAGCTCGAAACCCGGCTTGAACTGGAATTGAGCCGTCCCCTTCCTGACCAGGCGCTGATAGTGGAACTAAAGAAACAAAAACTCCGAATAAAAGACGAAATTGAGGGCCATAGCGTCCATTAATCAGGACCGACCTCGATACTAGCCCGTCTCCCGTCGCCGGAATTATGTGGGTGACTTAAGGTCGGTAAAAACCTCGTGCATCCCTGGTTGCCCGATGTCACGATTGGTTTTGCTCACCCTGCCTCAAGACGGGGGCTCAAAATCGGGGAGAATTTCTTATGGCGACAGGTTACGCAGATTCATACCGGCGCTCGCTGGAGGATCCGGAAAATTTCTGGGCCGAAGCGGCGGCGGAGATCGACTGGGATCGCTCCTGGGACCGCGTTCTCGACGATTCGAATGTGCCGTTCTACCGGTGGTTTTCCGGGGGGCTCCTCAATACCTGCTATAACGCGCTTGACCGGCATGCCGACGGAGGACGCGGCGCGCAGCCGGCCCTGATCTATGACAGCGCCATGACCGGTACGGTCGAGCGTATCAGCTATAGCGAGCTTCGCGATCGTGTTGCGCTGTGTGCCGGCGCTCTCGCCGCTGAAAATGTCGTCAAGGGCGACCGCGTCATTATCTATATGCCGATGATCCCGGAGGCCGTGATAGCCATGCTTGCCTGCGCCCGGCTCGGGGCGGTGCATTCGGTCGTGTTTGGCGGGTTCGCGGCGCGCGAGCTTGCCGTCCGTATCGACGATGCGGCGCCAAAAGTCATTATTTCTGCGTCATGCGGTCTCGAACCGGGCCGCGTCATCGAGTACAAGCCGCTGCTCGATGCAGCACTGCACATCGCCAGCTACAAGCCGTCGCGTTGCCTTATTGTTCAGCGGCCGGAATGCCCGGTCACGTTGACTCCGGGTCTGGATATCGACTGGCAGGAGTCGCTCGCCAAAGCGTCGCCGCATGGCTGCGTTTCGGTTGCTGCGACCGACCCGCTTTACATCCTCTATACCTCCGGCACGACCGGTCTGCCCAAGGGCGTCGTGCGAGACAATGGCGGGCATGCCGTGGCGCTGAAATGGACCATGGGGGCGGTCTATGATGTCGCGCCGGGTGATGTTTACTGGGCGGCTTCGGATATCGGATGGGTGGTGGGGCATTCCTATATCGTCTACGGCCCGTTGCTGAACGGGAACACCACGATCCTTTATGAGGGGAAGCCCGTGGGTACGCCCGATGCCGGCGCCTTTTGGCGGGTGATAGAGGATCATCGGGTGACTACCCTGTTCACGGCACCGACTGCATTCCGCGCGATCAAACGCGAAGACCCGGATGGAAAACTGATCGGAAATTATGACCTCTCGAGCTTGAACACATTGTTCCTGGCGGGAGAGCGCTCCGATCCCGATACGCTGTCATGGGCCGAACGCAAACTTGGCATTCCGGTGATCGATCATTGGTGGCAGACCGAAACCGGCTGGTCAATCGCCGCCAACTGCCGCGGAATCGAACCTCTGCCGGTAAAGCACGGCTCGCCGACCCATGCCGCGCCGGGCTGGGATTTGCGGGTGCTGGGCGATGATGGCAAAGAGGTTCCGGCTGGTGATATCGGGGCGCTGGTGGCGAAGTTGCCGCTGCCTCCCGGGACACTGCCGACACTTTGGAACGCCGATGATCGTTATCGCGAAGCCTATCTCGATGATTTTCCCGGATATTATAAAACCGCCGATGCGGGCTTTGTTGACGAAGATGGCTATGTGTTCGTCATGGGGCGAACCGACGACATTATCAATACCGCCGGCCATCGTCTGTCGACCGGTGCGATGGAGGAGGTGCTGGCCGATCATCCCGATGTTGCCGAATGCGCGGTGATCGGCGTCGCGGACTCGCTCAAAGGTCAGGTGCCACTAGGATTTTTGGTTCTGAATGCCGGCGTTAACCGCGAGGATCGTATAATCGTCGATGAAGTGGTCGCGCTGGTACGCGAGCGAATCGGTTCTTTTGCCTCTTTTCGGACGGCTTCCGTGGTGGCCCGGCTGCCCAAGACCCGCTCCGGTAAAATCCTGCGGGGAACGATGCAGAAAATCGCCGATGGCGAGCCGTGGACGATGCCTGCGACGATCGAAGACGCTGAGACGCTCGATGAGATTACCGAGACACTTAAGGGATGCGGTTATGCCGGGGGGTAGCGTGCGCGGTCAGACGCGGGCGTAGAGAGTGGACGCGGTCTCCACCATCGGCAGGGCGGCACTGCGATAGGCCCCCGTGGCTGCCGCCGGGTCGGATTTGGCGGGCCATAGCTGACCGATCTGCTGCGCAACCAGGTTTGTAGGGGTGTTCTGTCCGCCTTGCATCAACGCCTGCGTATGCAAGAACAGCACGTCCCATTGTGTTGCGAGGGCGCGGGAGGCCGCCGGTACTGCTCTTTCGGTCACGGTCGCCGCCGTTTCAGCCGTTACGGGCCGACGCGGCAGGGCCGTGTTATTGGGCCGAGCCTTGATGTTGGAGACGTCAAAGGAAGAAACGATACGCATTGCCAACCTCATATTCGAGGCCACAGTTATTCCTTACCAGTAAGTTAATGTCAATAATAAATTAATAAAAATTTTTATAACTGTTAAGGTTAATATAAATTAACTAAATATATTAATAATAACCAATTAACTTATACTGGAGTATTATCCAATAGTAGGTGTATTTCCATGATTACTGGTTTGTAATTTTAAGAAAATTGAAAGAGATAGCGCCGTACCTTCTATGTTGAATTACCGCGATCACGCCGGGTTATGCCCGGATCACGTGGTTTCCGGTTGTCCCAAGTAGGGACAAGAAAGCAATGCAGGATGCGCAAATGAATAATTCACCGGTTGACTTGGAGCGTCTGCGTGCAGCACTGGCGGCATCAGGCGACGTCGCCTACGACTGGAGCCTGTTGACCGACGAACTGACATGGCTCGACGGTAACGTCGAGTCGTTCATGATCCCCGGCGGGCCAAACATCTCCACCGGGGAAGCGTTTAACGAGCGGGTCCATCCCGAAGATCTAGCGCGTCGTCTGGAAACAATCACGGGCCTCTATAGCGGTTGCGAACAATATGAGTGCGAATTTCGTCTCCGCGACGTCAATGGTGATCACCGCTGGTATCACGACCGGGGGGTCGCTGAACTGGACGAGCTTGGCAAGCCTCTGAGGCTTTGCGGCGCAATGCGCTCAATTACGCGGCGCAAGGAAGAAAACGCCCGTATTGAATTCTGTACTAATTATGATGAATTAACAGGCCACTTTAACCGTACCCGGTTGCGGGAGTCTCTCGATCAGGCGCTGTATTACAGTTCACGCTATAGAGTGACCGGCGCGTTTCTGGTGATTGGAATCGACAACATAAATATGGTCAACCAGGCGTTCGGCTACGCCGTCGCTGATGCTGTGATTATGGCGGTTGGCCATCGCCTGGACCGTTGTCTCCGTGCCTGTGATGTGATCGGGCGCCTCGGTGGCGACAAGTTCGGTGTCGTCCTCGGCAACTGCCCGGTCTCGGATCTTCACGTCGCAGCTGAAAAGATACTGGAAGTCGCCCGCAACACCGAGGTGGAGACTCCAGCCGGTCCTATCCATGTCACCGTGTCGATTGGCGCTGCGGTGTTCCCCGATTCAGCGCAGAGCGCGAGCGATGCGATGACCAAGGCCGATATCGCCCTGCAGAATGCCAAGAGAAACGGCCGCAACACATGGTCGGTGTACCGTTATACCGAGGCGCAACGGGAAGGTCATCGACAGAACATGGTGATCGCCGAACAGGTAAAGCAGGCGTTGCGCGATGATCGTCTGTTGTTGTCATTTCAGCCCATCGTCAGCTCTGAGACCCAGGAGCCCGCCTTTTACGAGTGTCTTCTTCGGATGAAGCAGCCCGACGGCGAAATTGTCGTTGCTGGCAAGTTTATGCCGGTGGTCGAGGAGCTCGGTCTCGTTCGTCTGATAGATCGCCGTGTGCTTGATCTCTCGGTGCAGGTGCTGAGGGATTATCCAGATGCAAAGCTCGCCGTAAATGTTTCCGGTCTTACCGCGAGCGACCGTTCGTGGTTGCGACACGTGGTCGGCGTGCTCCGCAGTGAGCGCCAGCTGGCCCAGCGGCTTACCATAGAAATTACCGAGACCGCCGGTCTTGAGGACGTCGAAGCCTGCGCCAAGTTCGTCTCCGTCCTGAAGGATCTTGGCTGCCGCGTCGCGCTGGATGATTTCGGCGCCGGCTATACGTCTTTCCGCCATTTGAAGACGCTGTCTGTCGATATGGTCAAGATCGATGGCTCGTTCGTTCAGGACCTTACGGATAATCCGGCAAATCTGATCTTTATCCGGTCGCTTTTGGACCTCGCGCGTAATTTCAATCTGGAGACCGTTGCGGAATGCGTCGAAGTGATCGAGCAGGCAGATATGCTGCGCGATGAGGGTGTCGGCTTCCTGCAGGGCTGGGCTTTCGGCAGACCCTCCCTGGACCCGCCCTGGGAGCCCGTCGCAGCGCCCCTGCCGCTGGCGCCGGTGGCTCTGATTTCCGAACCAGCTGTGCGGCGCGCCGCGCGCCAGGCCTAAACGCCCTCCTCAACATTACGTATAGCGATGGCTCTGCGCCGATCAGCGCGCAGCCATGCGTTGATCGCATGACTCCTGTTAAGCAGAATGACTATAGTGCGCGCTCAGTCTTTCTCTGTCAGGGAGTCATCCATGAGCGAAATCGTAATTGTCGGCGCGGCGCGTACACCGGTCGGCAACTTCAACGGGGCTTTTGCCGGCGTCGCCGCGCATGACCTTGGCAGCACGGCGATCAGCGCCGCGCTTGATCGCGCCGGCATCCCTGCATCCGACGTTTCCGAAGTCATCATGGGTCAGGTTTTGACCGCCGGTATGGGTCAGAACCCGGCGCGCCAGGCATCTATCCTTGCCGGCTTGCCGGTCGAGGTCCCCGCCTACGGCGTCAATCAGCTCTGCGGTTCGGGTCTCAAGGCGGTTGCGATGGGTATGCAGGCAATCCGAAACGGCGATTCGACCATCGTCGTCGCCGGCGGGCAGGAAAACATGACCCAGGCGCCGCACTGCATACAGCTTCGTGCCGGGAAAAAAATGGGCGATGCGGAACTTATCGATACCATGATCCGCGATGGGCTCTGGGATGCCTTCAACGGCTATCACATGGGCTGCACGGCGGAAAATGTTGCCGAAAAATGGCAGATCAGCCGCGATGAACAGGATCGTTTTGCGGTGCAATCGCAGCAGCGGGCGGAAGCAGCGCAAAAGGCCGGAATTTTTAGCGATCAGATCGCGCCGGTTACGGTGAAATCGCGCCGCGGTGACACACTCGTCGATCAGGATGAATATCCTAAACACGGGACGACAATTGAAACCCTGTCAGCGCTGCGGCCTGCCTTTGCCAAGGACGGTACGGTAACGGCGGGAAATGCGTCCGGCATCAACGACGGTGCCGCCGCAATAGTCCTGATGGGCGCCGATGAGGCGGAAAAGCGCGGCATAATCGCGCGCGCGCGGATCGCGTCCTGGGCGCAGGCGGGGGTCGATCCGGCGATCATGGGTTCCGGTCCGATCCCGGCGAGCCGAAAAGCGCTCGAGCTGGCTGGCTGGTCGATCGATGATATCGATCTGGTGGAGGCCAATGAGGCATTCGCTGCACAGGCGCTTGCGGTGGGGAAGGACCTCGGGTGGAGCGAGGAGATCGTCAACGTCAATGGCGGCGCGATTGCCCTTGGTCATCCGATCGGCGCATCGGGCGCCCGTGTTCTGGTCACCCTGCTCTATGAAATGGAGCGGCGTGACGCCAAAAAAGGGCTTGCGACATTGTGCGTCGGCGGTGGAATGGGCGTTGCGATGTGCATCTCCCGACCCTAGCAGAAATTACACAGAAGGACTGGGAGCATGGCACGGTTAGCAATCGTTACCGGCGGGACACGCGGTATCGGCGAGGCTATTTCCACCAGTCTGAAGGAGGCCGGTTACATTGTCGCGGCGGTTTATGGCAGCAATGACGAGGCGGCGAAGGCCTTTAACCAGGCGACCGGCATTCCGGTTTACAAGATCGATGTCTCGAATTTCGCGGAGTGCAAGACGGGTGTCGCGCAGATTGTCGCCGATCTGGGCCCGGTCGATGTGCTGGTCAATAATGCCGGCATCACCCGCGACGGCACGATGCACCGCATGGACCCGGAAAGCTGGCAGGCGGTGATTGATACCAATCTGGGCTCGTGCTTCAACATGTCGCGCTGTGTGATTGAATCGATGCGCGAACGCAAGTTCGGTCGCATCGTCAATATTGGTTCGATCAATGGTCAGGCCGGACAGTACGGCCAGGTCAATTATGCTGCGGCCAAGTCCGGTATCCACGGCTTTACCAAGGCGCTGGCGCAGGAAGGCGCGGCACAGGGTATTACGGTCAATGCCATTGCGCCCGGTTATGTCGATACCGAAATGGTGCGGTCGGTGCCGCCCAACATCCTGGAAAAGATCATCGAGCGGATTCCGGTGGGTCGCCTCGGCAAGGCCGAGGATATCGCGCGCGGCGTGCGCTTCCTGGTCGCCGATGACGCCGGGTTTGTCACCGGCGCCACGCTATCGATCAATGGCGGCCAGCATATGTACTGAGCATTTCGCGTCCGGACGCCTGGTCCAGACCTTTCAATAACTTTCAGGCATAGGATTTATCGATCACTGCACGGACCTTCCTTGCAAGGTCCTCGCGCCGGAATGGTTTGTTGAGCAGCTCGACGCCCTCATCCATGCGCCCACGGTGGATAATGGCGTTTTCGGTATAGCCCGACGTGTACAGGACCGCGATCCCCGGCTGGCGGCGCATGATTTCTGCCGCCAGTTCGGGCCCCCTCATGCCGCCCGGAAGCACGACATCGGTAAACAGTAAATTGACATGCGACGATGTTTCGAGCATCAGGAGCGCGCTGGGACCGTCTGCAGCCTCCAATACGTCGTACCCAAGATCGGAAAGCAGCGCCACGCTTAGCGTGCGGACGTTGGGATCGTCTTCGACAACGAGGATGGTTTCGCCGCGTCCGCGTGGAATTTCCGATGGCTCGGCCGATGGTATTGTTGCGTCTTCTCCTTGTGACCGCGGTAGATACAGCTTTACCGTCGTCCCAACCCCTTCTTCGCTGTAGATCGTTACGTGCCCGCCCGATTGTTTCACGAAACCGAACACCATACTGAGACCCAGCCCGGACCCGCTACCGATCTCCTTGGTGGTGAAGAACGGATCGAACACCTGGTCGACGATTTCTTGCGGCATGCCGGCGCCGGTATCGGTCACCGCGAGCATGACGTATTGACCAGGAGCAACATCGGCTTGCGCGTTGGCATAATCGTCGTCGAGAGTGACGTTTTCTGCTTCTATGGTCAGTCTGCCACCATCCGGCATGGCGTCACGCGCGTTGATCGCGAGATTAAGAATCGCATTCTCAAGCTGGTTCGGATCGACCTCGCACATCCAGAGATCATCGCTGCCCATAAACCCGATGCCGACCGTCTCCTCAAGCGTGCGACGCAACAGATCGCCCATCCCCTCCAGCAAAACATGCGCGTCAACCGTTTGAGGCATCAGGGCCTGCTTGCGGGAAAAGGCCAGCAAACGCTGGGTCAG
>JBLHKG010000029.1:0-9923 GCA_047619835.1 Alphaproteobacteria bacterium | reverse complement strand
TGAGGACAAACGGGCGGCGGCGGTTCTGGATGCCGCATCGCTCGCGGCGTGGACCAAAGGATCCTGCGGCCTGCATTTTGCCACCACAACCAATAGCTGGAATACTTGCCCGGATAGCGAAATCATTCGCAGCGCAGCTGGCGAGGGCGATTATATTTTCCTCGACGATACGTCGGTCAGCAGGATCACACTTAACATTCCGGCTTATGTGACGCCCGAGGGCATCATCGATATCGCCGGTTTGCGCCATGCCTCAACGCTGGCAACCATTGCTCTCGACATTGCCATTGCCAAGAATGCTTCGGCGACCCCCCGATTGGCGAGGAGAAACTGGAATTTCCGCCCCATTGCCCTCTCGCCGACCGGCCTTGCGGCCGCACTCATGGCGATTGGTTGTGCGTATGACAGCCGCGAGGGCAGGATCGTCGCAGCAAGGCTTTGCGGCCTGATCACCGGGTCGGCATGGGCCACGTCAGCAGCGCTTGCGGAACAGCTCGGAGCCTTCCCCGCCTGGCAAAAAAATGCTGGCGAAATGGGACAAGTTCTCCGCAATCACCAGCGCGCTGCGATAGGCGACTCCGGTGGTTATGAAGGCCTCGGCTGGCCACCATTTACACACCCCGATCAAGGGTGTCCCGTTATCGATGGGATAGAATTAGAGCTGACCGATATCTGGAAAAATGCCCTGAAGACGGGCGAACAGGCCGGTTATCGAAACGCCCAGGTCAGCGTCGTTGCTGCGCTTGGGGCGGAAAACCGACTATTGGATTGTTATACCCAAGGGGTAGAGCCCGAATATTCTCTGCTGCGTTTCGCCAAGCTGCCCGGCGGAGGGTTTCGAAAAACACTTAATCCTGCTGTCGTCGATGGCCTGCGGCGACGAGGTTACAAGGGCAACATGTTGCAGCGCATACTGCAACATATCCTCGGTCACAGCACACTTGTTGGGGCACCAGGGATCAATCATGAAAACCTGCGCAAGCGCGGATTTACCGCAGATGCGCTGCGAGTGGTTGAAGCGGGTCTCAACGAATGCCTCGACATCACCATGGCGTTTAACCCATGGGCGCTGGGTGAAAGTTTCTGCACCCGGATGCTGGGTCTCTCGGCACCGGCGATGGAAGCGGACGGTTTCGACATGCTGACCGCGCTGGGCTTCAGCGATGCTGCCATCGAAGCCGCCAATGTTTTCTGCTGCGGCGCCAACACGCTTGTGGGTGCCCCCGGGCTGGACCCCGCCGATTTATCCGTATTCGATTGCGCGACCGAGCAGGGCGAGCGCGGTCGCGGGCGGATCGGGCCGCAGGCATTCATACGCATGATCGCTGCGGTCCAGCCTGTTATTTCGGGCGGCGTCGGCCATGCGGTTACGCTGCCCGGGACAAGCACTGTCGCCGATTGCCGCGAGACCTTCCTGATGGCATGGCGGCTCGGCATAAAATCGCTGGTCCTCAATATCGAGCCGGCTGACGGCATGATCCTGCCGGAGGTCGTGGCTACGGCGCCGGGGTATCGGAAAATCGAGATAGCGAAATTGCGGGTTATCGATGGTGGGGCAGAAACCGCCACGCCTGTCAGAGCCGCGGCGCCAGTGGCCCCCCCTTCCGTCCCGCTGCCAGCCTTTGGAACAAACGAGATCGCGCCGGGAGCCGTTTCCCAGATGCTGACACTGGCCCATACAGCACACGGTCTGGCGGAAGCGAGGCACGCGACCAAAAGCAGCGGATCGGCGGCGCCCGAATCGCCGTCCTCCGATCCCGGAACAATTCCAGAAACAATCCCGGAAACAATCCCCGAAACAATCATCGTGGACCCTGCCGCTATATCCGGCATAGCCCGTGATGCAGGCCCTTTGCGCGGTCCTTTATCCGACCCTGCGCGAAGCACGGCGTCCGCTGCTTCCTCACCGGACGCCGTTGTCGAGCAACGCCAGGTCTGACGTTGCTTCTCCCTGAACTTTCGGGAGGTGGTTTTCCATCTCCCGATTTTTCTTGTCGTTCCTCTGGCGCTGCTTGCCCGCGCTCGCTAGAAATATGGAGGATCGTCACTTAAAATCAGGAGAGACTTCATGGCAGGTAGAATCGATGCACGGCTCGCGGAACTGGGTATTAGCGTCCCGGAGCCCCGCACCCCATCGGCGAACTACATCCCGTTCGTCATTACCGGCAATCTGGTGTTCGTTTCCGGACAGGTCTCGATGGCCGATGACGGGCTGATCGCCGGCAAGGTCGGCGGAGACGTCGACATCGACACCGCGCAGCGCGGCGCCCGTGCCTGTGGGCTCAACCTGCTGGGCCAGTTAAAGGTCGCGTGTGGCGGCGATCTCGACAAGGTCAAACGCGTCGTAAAGCTCGGCGGCTTCGTCAACGCATTGCCAGATTTCATTCACCCGCCGACGGTGATGAACGGCGCGTCGGACCTGATGGTCGAAGTGTTCGGCGATGCCGGCCGGCACGCAAGGTTCGCGGTCGCGACCGCCTCGCTGCCGCAGGGCGCCGCAGTCGAGGTCGATGGGATCTTCGAGATCGGGTAAGTATCCTTCAATGCCCGACGGCGAAGCCATTACTGTCAAGATCACCAACCGGATCGGCGATATTGCCGCGGCCGACTGGAACAGCTGCGCCGGCAATGAGAATCCGTTTGTCAGCCATGCGTTCCTGTCCGCCATGGAGGAAAGCCAGTCGGCCTCAGCGGAATCGGGCTGGCTGCCGCAGCATCTGCTGATTGAGGATGCCGCTGGCGGGCTGCTCGGCGCCGTGCCGTGCTATCTCAAGAACCATTCCTATGGCGAATATGTGTTCGATTGGGGCTGGGCAGATGCGTTTGATCGTGCCGGTGGCAGCTATTACCCCAAGCTACAGGTGGCATCGCCGTTTTCACCGGTGACCGGACCGCGCCTGCTGGTCAGGCCGGGGGGCGATGCGGACAACACGCGCAAGCTCCTCGTCGCCGGGCTGCTGGAGCTGGCCAATCAGCGCAAGGTCTCCTCGCTGCATATTACCTTCTGCACCGAGCAGGAACGCGACCTGCTGGCGGGAGAGGGATTTATCCAGCGGCTCGGTAAACAGTTCCACTGGCACAATCAGGGCTATGAGACTTTTGACGATTTTCTGTCGGTGCTGAATTCGCGCAAACGCAAATCGATTCGCAAGGAACGGCTGCTCGCCAATCAGGATGTCGATATCCAAATGCTGTCGGGCGACGACATAAAAGAAGAGCATATGGATGCGTTCTACCGGTTCTATCTGAACACGGTGGACGGTAAATGGGCCAACGCCTATCTCAACCGCACCTTCTTTTCGCTGCTGCGCGAAAAGCTCGCCAACAATCTGGTCTTGATCATGGCGCGCCATGACGGCGACTGGGTCGGTGGCGCGCTGAATTTACGCGGTAAAGACACGCTGTTTGGCCGCAACTGGGGCTGCACCGACCGCTTCCGGATGCTCTATTTCGAAGCCTGTTTCTACCGCGCCATCGATTACGCCATCGAACATGGGCTGTCGAAGGTCGAAGCGGGCGCCCAGGGGCCGCACAAGATCAGCCGCGGCTATCTGCCAAGCGAGACCTACAGCGCGCACTGGATTCGCGACCCCAATTTCCGCGACGCGGTGGCGCAGTTCGTCCAGCGCGAAGCGAAAGAGACCGAATGGGAGATGGACATGCTTGAAGACGAGCGCTCGCCCTATCGGAAGGGCGAACTGTCGACACCGGTAAAGAGTTCTTAAAACAGACTCAAATCAGTTCCAGCCTATTCCACCAGAGCGGGGGCCTTCTTGCCATCGCCGGAATCATCGTCCTTGCCGGAACCCTTGCCGGAACCCTTGCCGCGCTTGCCGGACGGCTTCTTCTTCACCGTCTCCGCTGTGACCTTGAAAGTCAGCCCGTCAGGGTCGGTCGATACTTTTACCAATCCACCGTGCATCAGATCGCCAAACAGCAGCTGATCGGCCAGCGGCTTCTTGATGTGTTCCTGAATGACACGGGCCAGCGGACGGGCGCCGAAATGCTCGTCATATCCCTTATCGACCAGCCATTGACGCGCCGCCTCATCAAGCTCAATCGCGACATTGCGGTCTTCCAGCTGCACTTCAAGCTGCATGATGAATTTGTCGACCACCTTCGAGATAACCTCGGTCGGCAGGGAGGCAAAGGGAATGACCGCGTCCAGCCGGTTACGGAATTCGGGCGTGAACATCCGCTTGATCGCTTCCTCGTCATCGCCTTCCCGCTTGCCCCGCCCAATGCCAATCGATTCCTTGGTCATTTCGGCGGCACCGGCATTGGTCGTCATGATCAGCACGACATTGCGGAAATCGACATTCTTGCCGTTGTGATCGGTCAGCCGGCCGTGATCCATGACCTGCAACAGGATATTGAAAAGATCCGGATGAGCCTTTTCGATTTCATCGAGCAGCAGCACGGCATGACGATGCTGATCGATCGCATCGGTCAGCAACCCGCCCTGATCGAATCCGACATAGCCGGGCGGTGCGCCGATCAGCCGCGACACGGTATGACGTTCCATATATTCCGACATGTCGAAACGGATCAGCTCGATCCCCATCGTCATGGCGAGTTGACGGGCGACTTCGGTCTTGCCGACGCCGGTGGGTCCCGAGAACAGATAGCTGCCGATCGGCTTTTCGGGCTCACGCAATCCTGCCCGCGCCAGCTTGATCGACGCTGACAGCGCCTCAATCGCCTGATCCTGACCGAACACGACGGTCCGGAGGTCACGATCGAGGTTCTTGAGCGATTCCTGATCGGTGCGCGAAACGCTCTTTGGCGGGATGCGCGCAATCTTGGCGACGGTCTCCTCAACGTCCTTGACGGTGATCATCTTGCGCCGCTTGCCTTCGGGCAGCAGCATCTGCGCGGCACCGGCCTCGTCGATCACATCGATTGCCTTGTCCGGCAGCTTGCGATCATTGATATAGCGCGCGGCAAGTTCGACGGCGCTGCGGATCGCTTCCGCAGTATAGCGAACCCGATGATGTTTCTCGTAATAGGGTTTGAGCCCGCGGAGAATCTTGACCGTATCCTCAATTGATGGCTCCGGTACATCAATCTTCTGAAAGCGACGGACAAGCGCCCGGTCTTTCTCGAAATAGGACCGGTATTCCTTATAGGTGGTCGAACCGATACAGCGTAGGCTGCCGCTTTGCAGCGCAGGCTTGAGAAGGTTAGAGGCATCCATCGATCCGCCGCTGGTCGCGCCGGCGCCGATGACGGTGTGGATTTCATCGATGAACAGGATCGCGCCTTCGCATTCGTCGAGCTCGGTGACCACGGCTTTGAGGCGTTCCTCAAAATCACCGCGATAGCGCGTGCCGGCCAGCAGCGCCCCCATGTCGAGCGAAAAGATGGTTGCATCCAGCAGGACTTCAGGCACCTCGGCGGAGACAATGCGGCGCGCGAGCCCTTCAGCCAGCGCGGTCTTGCCGACGCCTGAATCCCCGACATAAAGCGGGTTGTTCTTGGTCCGACGGCATAATACCTGGATGGTGCGTTCAATTTCCGCTTCACGCCCGATCAGCGGATCGATTTTGCCGTCAGCCGCTTTCTTGTTGAGATCGACACAATAGGTATCCAACGCCTCGCGACCGCGCTTGTTGGGCTTTTCTTCCACCTGTTCTTCATCGACGCCATCGGGAGCGCGTGCCTCGGAGCGGCCCGGGACCTTGGCGATGCCGTGGGATATGTAGTTCACCGCATCGAAGCGCGACATCTCCTGTTCCTGAAGATGAAAGACCGCGTTGCTTTCACGTTCGGAGAACATGGCGACCAGAACGTTGGCGCCGGTCACTTCCTGCCGGCCCGATGTCTGCACATGAATTGCGGCGCGCTGGACGACCCGCTGAAAACTCGCGGTCGGTTTGGGGTCGTCGTCGCGGGCAACCACCAGATTGCCAAGCTCGTTATCGAGATAATCGCCGATATCCTCGCGCAGACGGTCCAGATCGACACCGCAGGCACGTAGCACCGCCATCGCGTCCTGATCTTCAGTCAGCGCCAGCAGCAAATGTTCAAGTGTCGCATATTCATGGCGACGCTCGCGCGCCAGCGCGAGGGCCTGATGGAGACTACGTTCGAGATTACGCGAAAGCATGGATTCGTCCCTCTTGGGCTATTCCTTTTCCAACGTACATTGGAGCGGATGTTGATGCTGTTGTGCAAGGTCCATGACTTGCGTGACTTTGGTCTCCGCGACTTCATAGGTAAAGACGCCGCAAATGCCGACGCCCCTCTGATGGACATGAAGCATAATCTGCACGGATTCCTCATGGTTCTTGCTGAAGAAGCGTTCGAGCACATGCACGACAAACTCCATCGGTGTGTAGTCGTCATTCAGCATGACGACCTTGTACATCGACGGTTTGCGCGTCTTGGGTTTGGATTTGACGACAACACCGATCGTGGGATCGCCGTCGTCGGTCCGGTTTGGCTCCTTGTCGCTCATGATCCAGTCGGTCTTTTGCAAAATCGTTCATGGGTGAGGCCAAGCGCGACCTCGGTACCAATGATAGGGGATGGTTCCCCTTCCATGGAAGGACAATCTTTGCCTTTCGGCCCGGTCCGCTATGCGGCGATCAGTTTGATCAGGTGAGAAAATTCGACAATTCAACAGACTTACCCGGTTTCCACAAAATTCATTGGCGCGGTTACAGTCGGTTAGACATGGTTAACCGTCACTTAACGCGACAAGTCCAAAATGGACACGATTCAATCGCTACTGTAAGATTTCCATGTTTTCAAGGAGTTCCGCAGTGTTTGAAGGCGAACCGATTGAGAAACACGGGCGGAATGCGGGGTATCGGTCGGATGAACGATAGAGGCATGGGAGCAAGAACCGCGTTTTCTGGCGTAATGGTCGCTTTTTTGATGACCATTGCCCAACCAGCGGCAGCGGTGCGCTATGCCTCGTTGATCGTCGATGAGCGAACCGGTTCGGTACTCCACGCCGTCAATCCCGATTCCCGGGTTTACCCGGCGTCGCTCACAAAAATGATGACGCTTTACCTGGTCTTCGAATCGCTTGTTTCAAAGCGGATTACCGCCGGCCAGAAGCTTCTGGTATCGCGCCGTGCGGCGAAACGTCCAAAAAGCAAACTCGGACTAAGGCGCGGCCAGACGATCACCGTCCGCGACGCCATAGGGGTGCTGGTCACCAAATCCGCCAATGACGTTGCAACGGTCATTGCGGAAGGTCTCGGCGGTACCGAAGAACGTTTTGCCGACATGATGACCACGCGCGCGCATTTGCTGGGCATGACCCGAACCGTCTTTCGCAATGCCTCCGGCCTGCCCGACAAGAAGCAGGTGACCACGGCGCGCGACATGGTCCGCCTGTCGCTGGCGATGCGCCGCGATTTTCCGCAATTTCAACATTACTTCTCGATGAAGAGCTTCACCTACCGGGGACGGAAATATAAAAACCACAACCGGATGCTGACACGCTTCAAGGGCACGAACGGCATGAAAACGGGCTATGTCCGGGCGTCGGGCTTCAATATCGTGGTCTCTATCGAACGCAGAGGCGAAAGGCTGATCGGGGCGGTGTTCGGCGGCAAAAGCGCCGGCAAGCGTGACACGCATATGATCACGCTGCTCAAGCGTGTCCTCGCGACAATCGCCGAGAACAAACGGCACAAGCCCGCTCTCCCTGCGATCGCCAGCCAATTCAATCCTGCGTCGCTTGCCAGCATTGCGCCAGCAGCGAGGAGGGAAGCCGATGAAGACGAAAGAGACGGCTGGGCCATACAGGTCGGCGCGTTTGAGCGTTTTGCCCCCGCGCACCTGGCGGCAACACGGGCCGCTCGGCTTGCGCCTGCCCTCAACCGCGCCAAGGTGTTGATCAGATCGACCCCATCCAACCGCGGCCATGTATATCGCGCACGACTGGCCGGGCTCAGCGAAGCACGGGCAGGACGCGCCTGTCAGACGCTCAGAAAACGAAAAATGACCTGTCTGGTCGTCAGGATGGAAAACGATACCGCCCAAGGCGATCGCTGACCGCCGTCGTCAAAAGCACCTGACCAGAGCCCGCAAAAATCAGAAGTCCGGCGGTTCTATTCCGCTGGCGGTCAGCTGTTCGACCAGAGCATCGCGCAATCGATTCAACCCCGCGACATCGGCAGCCTCGCAGCGGGCCACCAGTACGTCCTGGGTATTCGAGGCCCGAAGCAGCCACCATCCATCCTCGGTAGTGACCCGGACACCATCCACATCAATCACATCGGCCCCGGCATCACCGAGGCGCGCGGCGACTTCCTCAACCACCGAAAACTTACGGATCTCATCGCACGGAAAGCGAAGTTCCGGCGTGTTCACAGGCTGCGGAAGGGAATCCCTGATTTCAGCCAGACTGCGATCCTGCCGCGAAATATAACTCAGCAGACGAATTGCCGCGTAAAGCCCATCATCAAACCCGTAATATTTATCGGCAAAGAAAATATGACCGCTCATCTCGCCCGCAAGGGGCGCCTTGATTTCGGCCATCTTAGCCTTGATCAACGAGTGACCCGTCCGCCACATCAGCGGAACCCCGCCCATCCTGGCCACCTCGTCGAACAGGCTCTTGCTGGCCTTAACATCGGCGATAATGGTGGCTCCCGGCTGCGCCGCCAGAACGTCCCTCGCCAGTAAAACCATGATCTGGTCGCCCCAGAGAATGCGGCCCTGACCGTCGATCGCTCCAATTCGATCGCCGTCGCCGTCGAAGGCCACCCCTAAATCGCAGCCTTCGGTTCGCACGGCTTCCTGCAGCTGTTCGAGGCATTCGGGCAGCGTCGGATCGGGATGGTGGTTGGGAAACATTCCGTCGATCACTTCGTTAAGCAGGATGTGTTCGCCCGGCAGGCGCCTGGTCAGCATCGCCATGGCGTCTCCTGCCGACCCGTTGCCAGCATCCCACGCCACTTTTAGCGGACGTTCACCGTTGTAATCCTGAGCCAGACGCGCAACATAATCCTCAAGAACAGGGTGATCGACCGAATCTCCCCGTCCCGTCGCATAAGCACCTTCCCCGGCGATGACGCCGAGCCGCTGGATGTCATCCCCGTAGAATGGCCCCTTGCCCATCATCATCTTGAAGCCGTTATATTCAGGCGGATTATGAGAGCCCGAAATCATCAGGCCCGCATCAGCAGGAACGACATGCACGGAATAATAAAGCATCGGCGTCGAACCGAGCCCAATCCGAACGGCGGTCAGCCCGCAGGCCATGATCCCGTCCACAACCGCCTGCTCAAAATCGGGGGAACTCAGCCGACCGTCATAGCCGACACAAACCGATTTGCCGCCGTTCTCCACCACCATCGTGCCAAAAGCACGGCCGATGGCGCGAGCGTCGTCAATACTCAGTGTTTCACCGACGATGCCACGAATGTCGTATTCGCGCAGAATTGTCGGATCGAAGCGATGCCCGCTCAATTCAACGGCCCGGCGATAACAGGGCTTCGACCGATACTGTAGTAGGTGAAGCCGGCTTCACGCAGTTCTTCGACATTATAAATATTCCGAAAATCCACCATGATCGGGGCCGACAAAAGCGATTTCACCCGTTTGAGATCCAGTGCCCGGAAGGCATTCCACTCCGTGACGATCACCAGCGCATCAGCGCCTTCCATTGTCTCATACGGCCCTTCGCAATAGGTCACCTCGCCCATCAATTCGCGCGCCTCTTTCATGCCCTGTGGATCATAGGCACGGATCGCCGCCCCTGCTTTCTGGAGTTCGGGGATAACTACCAGGCTTGGACTATCGCGCATGTCATCGGTATTGGGTTTGAACGTGAGGCCAAGAATGGCAATAGTCTTTCCATCGACTGAACCGCCACACGCCGCGATCACCTTTTCAGACATTTGCACTTTGCGCCGCTCGTTTATATCAACGACGGTCTCAACGATGCGAATTGGCGCGCC
>JBLHKG010000028.1:0-9948 GCA_047619835.1 Alphaproteobacteria bacterium | reverse complement strand
TGACGTAGGGCTCGTCGATCATCGTCGCCATGGTGGCATCGACATCAAGGGTGGTGAACTCGTGATAGGTATGCTCGGCGAACAGCGCGACGAAATCGTAATAGGGGCCGAGAATGCGGCGGATCATCTCCAGCGTCCTGGTGTGGGCCAGACTGTCGGCCAGCGCGTGAAATGCCGGACGGTTCGGGATGGAAAACCCGGGTCCAGCTTCCTCCCAGGCGAAAACGCGCGAGCCGTCTTTGCGGTTCATTGCCCGAGCCAGAGTATTTGCCGCCCGCTGCGATTCAGGTGACTCCTGGACGCCAAACTGAAGGACATAGGGGCAGGGAAGCTCGGCAACGAGGCTGGTCTCATCGGCCAGGCCGATGGGATCAAAGGCAATTACCGCCTTAAACCCAGCCGCTTTGGCCGACTGGCAGGCGAGAACGCCGCCGGCGCCATGGCCAATACAGGCAATCTCTCCGTCGGTCTCCGGCAAACCGCGCAGTACAGCCGCGGCGGCGGCAATGTCCTCGATGGAAAGATCGTTGGCGACGGCCAGTACCGAATAGCCTTCTTCGCCGAACAGTTCGGCGCGTGCCTTGATGCCATTGTCGAGTTCAGCCTGATCGGAGATCAGCAGCACGCCGGGTCCGGACCCGCTGTGATGCAGCGTCCTGAATGCCGGAACGCTACGCTCCTCAATGTCGATGGTGGTGTTGCTGCCTTTGGGCGCAAGTGTGCGAGTAGTTTCCGACATGTCTATGATCTCCTGATGAGCGTGATGGTGGTGGCAATCAGACGCGCAGCGCCCGTGTTCAGGCAGGTTCGAGACTGTCGACCGGCGCCGTGAAGGGAATGTCGGCGACTTCGATCCCGCTGATATTCTCGCGGAAGCCCCGCACCAGGGGCCTGCCGCCAATGTCCTGCAGCCAGAGCCGCATCAGATGGCGCTTGCGTTCAATCTCGGGCCAGTCCTGAAACTCCGTCCTGGTATGAACCGTGACATGGCTGTGCAGGATCTGAATGTCGCCGGGACGGAAATCCATATCGAAATAATTTTCACGGACGAGGGAGCGGAATGCGGCAAAAGCATCCTTCTGTGCCTCGGTGAAAGGCGGCACCCCCGGCAGGTTCTGCGCCTTCATCATGTGTGTGCCGGGGCCGCGTCCCGAGAAATATCCCTTATGGAAAGAAAACACCGGAAGCTTGTACCAGGCGGGCTCGTCCGGCGGGATTTCGCCGTGGCGGGTGAGGTAGAATTCACTGGTCAATTCCTTTGCCAGCTCCGGGCATTTCTCCAGCATCTCATTGTACAATGTGACGGTGCTGGCAATTCGGCTCGCGCCACCACTCTTGGCGGGCGTCATGCAGAGCAGCGCGACATAGTCGCATTGATCCGTGTGGAAGGTCATTTCGACGTTGGTTTGATAGCCGCGCACATTGGGGTCGTTGTAATCGCCGCCGAAATCCTTCACATGGCCCAGCAGGTGGCCTTTGGCGTTCTGCGACACGGCGCGGCCAAAGCGCGTCCCGATTCCCCAGAAGGCGATGCCTGCCTGATGCTTGGTAAACTCTGCCACCGGGACGCCGCGCAACAGAAAGAATCCACGCCCTTCCTTCAGCTCATCGAGGAGCATTTCCAGCCCCTTGTCGAATTTGGGCAGGGGAAAATCGTCCTGGCAAATGTCCTTGATGTTGACTCCGCGCGCTTCGACCATGGCAACCGCTTCGCGGACTTCGCGGATTTCGCGGTCCGACAGCTCGTAAATCCAGTCGTTATTGGCTTCAAGATCACCCGGATACCATCCGGCGGGGTCGATCAGCGGCTGCATCGGCTTGGCCGGTTCGCGGATGCGCTCGGCAGGACGGAAAGGCATCTTTACCCTTTCTGGGATCTGGGTGTTCAAACTCTGCGGCGATCTTATCCCTCTCGTCGGGAATTCGGAAGGGCGGGAAGGTGATCGCGCCCGGCCAGCCGCCTGACGACATATCCAAAGGCGGATCCAGCCGCCATCACGAGGAACGCCGCGGTCCAGGCATCGGCGGAGTCTTTGCCGCCAGCCGCTTCGAGCGTGGCGCCGATCGCCAGAGACCCCAGAATACCGCCGGTAAATCCGACGGAGGCATGGATTGCCATGGTCGCCCCCCGGACGTCCTGTTCGGCCACGGCAACCGTTGCGGTATTGATGGTGCCGGTGTCGGAGTAACCCGTCATGCCATAGGCCAGTGCGAGAATCGCGATCACCCAGAGCGGGCTTGTTGTCGTGAAGGCAACCGCAATACCGGTCATGACAGAGACCAGCATGCAGGCGCGGATGACCCGTTCGCGGCCAAATCGGACCGAAAGCTCGCCGCAGCTCATCGCGGCGGGCACGCCGATCAGAGCGACGAATGTCGCCAGCCAGGCCGTCGAGATGAAAAAACTGCCTTGCTGGGAGGCTTCGGCAAAAACCAGAAAGGTGACGATCCAGACGCGGTTGGAAAACACTTCCCATAGATGTCCGAAATAGGAGGCGATGTTGACCATGGCGGCGCGATTGCTAAAGACGCGTTGAAAATTAGCGAGATGGGTTGCCTGTACCGCCGCGACTTTTCCCTTTGGCAGCACCACCATGCCAAGGATGAGCCCCGCAAACACGCCGATGCCCGCGACGCCGAACGCCCAATGCCAATCGAGCCATTCTGTGAACAATCCTCCCGACAGAACCGAGGCCGCCGTGCCGATGGCATAGACCGAGGTATAATAGGTTGCCGCCCGGCTGCGCTGGGGCTCTTCAAGGCTGTCCGCCAGCGCCTTGAGGGCCGGCATATAGGTGCCGGCGACCCCGACCCCGGTCAGGACCCGGAACAGAATTCCGCTCCAGAGCCCCTCGGCAAAAAGGGCAAAACCGAAACAGCTGATCGCGCCGATGATGCCGGAAATGAGGTAAATCTTCTTCGCTTGAATCCGGTCGGTCAGCGTGACCAGCACCGGCACCGCGGTGACATAGCCGATGAAAAAGGCGCCGCCCAGCAGCCCTGCCTCGGTTTCGCTCAACGACCATTCGGTAAACAGGATCGGCAGCACCGGCGCAATCGTCATGAACGACATGGTGTTGAGGATCAGCGAGACGCAGCTGAGCGTGACGAGGAGTCTGAAGGACATCTTGAAGGCGTCTCCGATGGGGAGCAGGGGCGGCGTTGAGGGGTCGATTTCCCCGCGCCTTTGGTTTACATCACGGACACCGTTTGGCAAACCAGATGAAGGCCCTGCAGACCGATGAATTTCCAGATCCCCGAACCCCGCGAACAGTTTGATCTCACCATGGGGGATGGCGCGGTCATTCGTGTGCGGCTGCATGGAAACCCGAAGGGCGCGCGGATGTTCCTCGGTAATGGCAACGGATTCGCTGCCGATGGATATTTTCCGTTCTGGGGGCCGCTGTGCGACGATTTCGAGCTGTGCGTGTTCGATTTTCGTAATCACGGTCAGAACCCGCTGGCAGTTTCCGGGTTGCCTGCGCATAGCTACGCGCAGATGACGCTCGATCTCGACCGTGTGTTTCGCGAGGTCACCGCGCGCTGCGGCAGGAAGACCAGCATCGGAATTTTCCATTCGATGTCGGGCCGCACGGCAATGAAGCATGCGTATGAGCTCGGGTTCTGTTGGGATGCGCTGTTTTTGTTCGACCCGCCCAATGTTCCGCCCGAAGGACATCGCGAATTTGAACGGATGGATGTGTTTGAACATCGCCTCCATGACTGGGCGATGCAGCGTCCGTACCGCTTCAAGGACCCGTCGGAACTCGCACAGCAATATAAGGATACGCGCGGCCATAGCAGCTGGGTCGAGGGCGCGCACGAGCTGATGGCAAACGCCGTGCTGCGAAAAGACGAAGACGCCGGCGATTGGGTGCTGTCCTGTCCGCGCGAGTTTGAGGCCTCGATTTATATGCAGGCAATGTCGCTTAATTTGTGGCCGGCCTATGAAGAGCTCGGTGGACCGGTAAAGCTGATCGCGTGTGATCCGGAGGCGAAAGGCGCGCCCGGGCCTGCTTACGCCAACCGCGCGCTGGCGGAAGATGGCGGCTATGTTTACGAATGCATTCCCAATACCGGGCACCTGTTGCAGATTCAGCAACCCGAGCTGTGCCATCAGGCAATGTTCTCTTTCCTCGCGGAAAAAGGCATAGGTTAAGCATTAAGATACAGGAGAGAGTGAGTTGGCAGAGCAGGCAGTGAGTGAGCGCTATGTCGGACAATCCGTCGAGCGGGTTGAAGATGCGAGGCTGCTGACCGGCCGCGCGCGGTTCGCCGATCATTATCCGGTGCCGGCAGGGACGCTGCACGCGACCGTGCTGCGCTCACCGCATGCCTCGGCCGACATCGTGTCGATTGATGTCTCGGCGGCGGCAAAGATGCCCGGTGTGCGGGCAGTGCTGACCGGCAAAGACATTCAGGCGATCTCCGATCCCTATCTGGTGATCGTCAAGCAGCCGCTGAACGAATGGGCGCTCGCGGTCGATCGGGTGCGCTTTGTCGGCGAAGCGGTGGCGGTTGTGATCGCGCGGGATCGTTATCTGGCGGAAGATGCGCTGGATGGGATCGCCGTCGAATATCGCGTCACGCCGCATGTGATCGATCCGCTGAAGGCCGTTCTCGACGATGCCCCGCTGATCCATCCCGCCGCCGGCGCCAATGTGATGTCGGATCGGGAGTTCACTTATGGCGATCCCGACAAGGCGTTTGCCGAGGCGGACCAGACAGTCAGTCTTTCAATCCACTATCCGCGTAACTCGCTGACGCCCATCGAAGGGTTCGTCGCGGTGGTCGAGTATCTGGCCGATGACAATCTCTATGACGTTTTGTCCAATTTCCAGGGGCCCTATACCGGCCATCCGGTGATGGCCCGTGCCTTGCGCGTCCCGGAAGCCAATGTGCGGCTGCGCACGCCGGCGAATTCGGGCGGCAGTTTCGGCGTCAAGCAGGCGGTGTTGCCCTATATCGTGTTGATGGGTCTGTGCTCAAAAATCGTCGGCAAGCCGGTAAAATGGGTCGAGGATCGGCTGGAACATCTGACTGCGGCGTCATCGGCGAACAACCGGGTGGTGGAGATCGAAGCAGCGGTTCTGAAGGATGGCACGGTAACCGGCTTCCGGATCGATCAGCTTGACGATTACGGCGCTTATCTGCGCTCGCCCATGCCGGGACCTCTCTATCGTATGCATGGCGCGTTGAGCGGTCCCTACAAGACCGAAAATCTGTATTGCCGCAATCGGCTGGTGATGACCAACAAGACGCCTGCAGGTCTCGTGCGCGGCTTTGGCGGCCCGCAGATGTATTACGCCATCGAACGGTTGATGCATAAAATTGCGGTCACGCTCGGCCTCGATCCTCTGGACGTGCTGCGCAAGAATCTGTTGGGGCCGGAAGTGTTTCCGTACAAGGCGCCCGCCGGTGCACTCTATGATTCCGGCGATTATCCAAAAGCCGTTGAGATCACTGTTAAGGAAGCGGGGCTTGATGCGCTCAAGAAAAAGCGCGACGAAGCGCGGGCGGCGGGCAAGCTCTACGGCATCGGTTACGCGATGGTGGTCGAGCCCGGCATGTCCAATATGGGCTATCTGAGCACCATTGTACCGGCGGAAGAACGCGCCAAGCGGGGATCGCAGGATGGCGCGGTATCGATGGCGACGGTCAATGTCGATGCGTTGGGCTCGGTCAGCGTGACCAGCGATACGACGCCGCAGGGGCAGGGCCATGGAACGGTGCTGTCGCAGATCGTCGCCGATCAGCTCGGGCTCCGCCCAACCGACATCAGGGTTAATACAGAACACGATACGCATAAGGACCCGTGGTCGATTGCCGCCGGCACCTATTCCTGCCGCTTTTCGCCCGGCACCGCCGTGGCGGCGCAGATGGCGGGCAAGAAGGTGCGCGACAAGCTCGCCTTGATCGCCGCTCCGATGCTCAATATTCCGTTGGGTCAGATCGAATTCGCGGGCGGCAATATTTTCGACCGCGACAATCCCGACAATAAGCTGAATTTCAAGCGGGTCGCTGGCGGTACACATTGGTCGCCCAATCAACTTCCCGAGGGAATGGATGGCGGCTTGCGCGAAACCGCGAGCTGGTCGCCCAGGGAACTCGAATCGCCTGACGCACAGGACCGGATCAATACGTCGCTGACCTATGGGTTTATTTTTGATTTCTGTGGTATCGAGATCGACCGCGACACGGCGGAAATCCGCATCGATAAATACGTCACCATGCATGATGCCGGGGTGATGATGAACCCGATGATCGTCGAGGGACAGGTCTATGGCTCTTTCGCGCAGGCCATCGGCGCGGCGATTTATGAGGAATTCTGTTACGCCGAGGATGGCAGCTTCCTGTCGGGCACCTTCGCCGATTATCTGGTGCCGACTGCGATGGAAGTGCCGACCCCGGAAATCTATCACATGGAAAGCCCGTCGCCCTTTACCCCGCTGGGCGCCAAGGGTGCGGCTGAAGGCAACTGCATGTCGACGCCGGTCTGTCTCGCCAATGCGGTATGCGATGCGCTGGGCATAGACGACATTCAGGTTCCGCTGATGCCGTCGAAGCTGTCCGCCTTCATCCACGGCGAAGAAACACCGGCCCCTGCCGGGCGGGCAAAGGCGGCTGAACCGACCGAAGGCGCCAAGGCCCTGACCGGAACCGGCGAGACGCTGGTGCCGGCCACGCCGCAGCAGGTGTGGGATACGCTGCTCGATCCGGAAAAACTCGCCGCCGTCATTCCCGGCTGTCACAAGCTGGATCTGGTTGGTGATAACCTCTATCGCGCCGACGTCTCTCTGGGCGTCGGGCCGGTCAAGGGCCGCTTCGTGGCGGAGGTCGGATTGTCAGAGCTCGACCCGCCGAAAGCCATCAGGCTGGCAGGCGGACTCGACGGCCCGCTCGGCTCCTCCAGGGGCTCGGGCCATGTGCGGCTGACCGAGGAAGGCGGTGCGACCCGCGTCGCCTATGATTACCGAATTGAGATCGGCGGCAAGGTGGCGTCGATCGGCGGGCGCATGCTGGAGGGTGCGGCCAAGATGGTCGTCGGGCAGTTCTTCGCCCGGCTGTGCGCGCAGATCGAAGGCAAAGAGGTCCCCGCCGAAGCTCAGCCTGGGTTGTGGCATCGCCTGCTCGTGATACTGGGGTTTAAGTGAGGATAATGGGATGAGCCTGCCCGAGCTGAAACGAACCGGCGCGGCCGGGCTTAGCATTTCCTATCGGGAAGTCGGCGAGGGACCGGTCCTGTTTTTCGTCCATGGCATGGGCTGCGGCTCGGTCAATTGGGAAACCCAGTATGAGCAGTTCTCCGATCGCTATCGGGTGATCGGCTGGGATGCGCCGGGCTATGGGGAGTCCGAGCCGTTCGACACCGATCTGCCATCCGTCGCCGATTACGTGATGGCGATGGCGGCGTTTCTCGACTCGCTGGGAATAGAGAAGGCCCATCTGGTCGGCCATTCCTATGGCGGCATTATGGTGACCGGTTTCCATCGCGCCTATCCCGACAAGGTGCTGTCTTTGACACTGGCCCAGCCGGTCATCGGCGGCGGGGTCGTTGATCCGGCGGCCAGGGAAGAAGGCATACGCGAACGGTTTGCGCTGGTGGAAAAGATCGGGATGCAGAAATATGCCGAACAGCATGTGCCGCAAAGCTGTGCCCCGGGCGCGGATGCGGCGGTTCTCGCCAGGGGGATCGCGCTGACGGCGGCAATTCCGCAATCTGGCTATCTGCGTCAGTTTCGTTCCCTGCGCCACGCCAATATTTTTGAGTGGACGTCGCGTCCCCGGATCCCTGCGATGATCGTTTCGGGGGAATATGACATCACGGCAGCCACCGGGATGGTAGAGCAAATCGCCAAGCCCATGCGGGGCATCCGGCATGAGCAGATCGCCGATATTGGCCATATGATCTACCTTGAATATCCCGAGCGCTTCAACGCGCTGCTGGAAGGGCTGCTGGCAGAAGTGGAATAGCGGTCCCAGTTGATGATTTCGGGTGTTTCTTGGCTGGTGGCATCTATATTCTCCGCGTCGGGGAGTCGTCGTCTTTCATCATTAAAACAAGGGTTGGAAATATGAACATCCTCAAAAACTCTCTTGCGATGATCGTCGTCGTTCCACTGCTGTCGGGACCGGTCCTGGCACAGGGTTTCTTCGACAAGGGCAAAGATATGCTGAAAGGGTTGGGCGTCCAGACGCCGGGCGCCGATGCGGTATCCGCTTTGTCGAGCGGTGAAATTGCCAAGGGGCTAAAGGAAGCGCTGCGCATTGGTTCGGAACGTGTGGTTGGTACGCTGGGCGCGTCCGACGGGTTCAACAAATCATCCGACGTCCATATTCCTCTGCCGGACACTCTGCGGAATGTTCAGTCGATGCTGAACAAGGTTGGGATGGGCGCCCTTGGCAACGATCTGGAACTCAAGCTCAACCGTGCCGCCGAGGCTGCGGTGCCAAAGGCCAAGACGTTGTTCGGCAATGCTATTTCCGAAATGAGCATCGACGATGCCAGGAAAATTCTCAACGGGCCGAAAGACTCGGCGACGCAGTATTTCAAATCGAAAATGTCGGCGCCGCTCGCCGGCGAAATGAAACCCATCGTCAATCAGCAGCTGTCGCAGGTTGGCGCCGTTGCGTCTTATGACAAGATGATAGGCCAGTATAAGAGCCTGCCCTTCGTACCGGACGCCAAGGCCAACCTGACCGACTATGTGCTGGATAAGGCGATCAGCGGGGTGTTCCTCTATCTCGGTCGTGAGGAAGCGGCAATCCGCGAGAATCCCGCCAAACGGACCACCGAACTGCTCCAGAAGGTTTTCGCCAAGTAACGCTCTTCCGCACGGGAGGAAAACCGGGCATAATTTGCCTGAACATGAGACCTGAACCACACTAGGGAGATATAGAACATGTCTTATACGCTCGAACAGCTTTCCGCCGATTGCCACGCCGCGATGGAAGAGGACAATGGTCCCGCAGGTCGTGAAAAAATTAGCGGGTTTGTCTCCAAGGCCTGCCTTGATGACGATTTCATCGCCACCCATCTGGGACCGGATAATTCCGAGGAGCGCAAAATTCTCTATGAAGATCCCAATTTCGGTTTCTGCGTCCTGGCTCATGTCTATCACGGCCCGAAGGCGAGCTCGCCGCACGATCACGGCGATTTCTGGGCGATCTATTCGCAGGTCGAGGGTGAAACCGAGATGACCCAGTGGAAATGCGTTGAAAAGCCGGCGGACGGCAATCCGGGCAAGGTCGAGAAAGTCCGCAGCTATGTCATGAAGCGCGGTGATGCCCATGTCTATAACGAGGGCGATCTCCACTCGCCCCGTCGTGAGGCGACGACCAAATTGATCCGCGTCGAGGGACGGAATCTCCTCGGCACCAAGCGCGACAAGTACGAAGTCGCTGCATAATTCCTGAATATCAAGCTAAAGGCCGACGCTGGAAACAGCGCCGGCCTTTTTGCTGTCCGGATTTTCTATACCCCTGGACAGGTCGCCGTTACGCCGCCATCGACGGTGAGCTCGATTCCGGTGATGTGCGAGGCCTCATCGGACGCCAGAAACAGCGATGCGTAGGCGACATCGAAGCCGGTCCCCATGCGGCCTGACGGGATAATCGCGTTGCGTGCCGCGCGGTATTCGTCGGCTGTGTCATATCCCTTGTAGGTATAGGACGGACGGCCATTGACCTGACGCAGGATGAACGGCGTATCGATATAGCCCGGCAGCACGCAGTTGGCGCGCACCCCTGAGCGGGCGTGCTGTAGCGCGATATTTTTGGTGAACTGGATCATCGCCCCCTTGGTCGCGGAATAGACGGCAGTCCGGGCATTGAGATGGCGGATGCCGGCAATCGACGCGATATTGACGATAGCGCCGCCGCCATGGCTCTCCATCACGGGGACGACGGCGCGGCAGGTCAGCATGGCGGAGGTGACGTTGCGGGCGA
>JBLHKG010000027.1:0-9956 GCA_047619835.1 Alphaproteobacteria bacterium | reverse complement strand
CCAGAACAGAGGCTTCTTCGTATACACGAGGCTACATAACGTACATCCAGAACCACAAATTTGATTGTTTCAGGTTCCATGATTCTCAGCTGCCCAGAATGTTCGACCCGCTACGTTATTGATCCTGTGGCCCTCGGTCCGTCCGGCAGGACGGTGCGCTGTACCCGGTGTAGTCACAGCTGGGCAGAGCCACCGCCGGCGGTCGAAGAACTCGTGGCTGCGCAGGCGGTATCGCCTCCTGTTTCGCCGCCAATTGATTTTTCCCGCGGGGCACGACCGAGGGGCACCAACCTGCCGGCCTTGCCGGGCGAAAAGCGCAGCCGGGCGCCGGCGGTATTATGGACGATCCTCCTGCTGTTTCTAATTGGTGTTGCGGGTGTTGCGGTGTGGCAGCGGGATGCCGTGATTACGCGTCTGCCTGCGGCGGCAGAGCTGTACGAATTGGTAGGGCTTGGGCCGGAGCTGCCGGGAACAGGGCTTGCGCTGGAAAATGTCCGGCAGAAAGTATCAACCCGCGACGGCGCCCGGATTCTTAGAATTGATGGCGACATCGTGAATGTTTCGGGAAAGCCGCGCGATGTCCCGCAAATGCTTGGCGTTCTACTGGATGGCGCCGGTAAGGAAATCAAGCGCTGGGAGTTCCAGCCGCCTCTGCCAAAACTTTTGCATCATGAACGAGCGCCTTTTTCGACCGAGCTGGCCGATCCCCCTGACGCGGCATCCGAAGTGCGCGTGACCTTCGGCGGTAGTCTGGTCGGCGCTGTAAATTCCCAAAAATCGAAGTGATGACAGTTTCGGGTCCCGACGGCATCGATGTTTTGTTCACGGCGGAGCAGATTGCCGGTCGCGTTGAAGAACTGGCCGGCGAGATTGTCGCTCAAATCGATGGCGATCTTCTGGTCGTCGTGATCCTGAAGGGCAGTTTCGTGTTTGCCGCCGATTTGATCCGTGCCCTTGACCGGAATGGTGTGCCGGCCCGCGTCGATTTCATTACGCTGTCGAGCTACCAGGAAGGGACGGAAAGCTCCGGTCGGGTGGTGCTGGCCCATGACCTCTCCGAAGATGTCAAAGGACAGGATGTCCTGATTGTCGACGATATCCTCGAATCCGGGAGAACCCTTGATTTTGCCTGTTCGGCGATGGCCGATCGAGGCGCTGCAAGCGTGCGAACCTGTTTGCTGCTCGATAAGCCTGCCCGGCGGAAAGTGCCGATTGAGGCTGATTTTGTCGGATTCTCGATCGCGCCGGAGTTTGTGGTCGGATATGGGCTGGATCTGGCCCATCGGTTTCGCGGGCTGCCATTTATCGGCCTGGTGCGCGAACCCACCGGGTAAATATTCGTGAATACCCGCCAATTGTAAACGATTTCTAAACCTTTTACGCGTTAGCCTCCGCTACATCTCTATACTTTCGAAAACAGGAGTTAGCGTTGGCCAGTATTTTGCTCGCGGAAGACGATAAGGCGGTTCGTGAATTTGTTAGCCGCGCGCTGCGTCAGGATGGTCACGACGTGACCGCCGTCAGCGATGGTCAGCAGGCACTGAATGTACTGAACACCGGAAAATTCGATATGATGCTTGCGGATATCGTGATGCCGCAGGTCGATGGCATTGCGCTTGCCCTTAAAGCGTCCAAGGACTATCCCGATTTGCCAGTGCTGCTGATGACTGGCTATTCGGCGGAACGCCAGCGGGCGCATAATCTCGACGCCTTGGTCTACGACGTTATTTCAAAGCCGTTCACGCTCAAGAAAATTTGCGAAACGGTGCGCCGCGTTCTCGATCCTGCAAATGGCGGATCGACAGTCCACTGAACGCTGTATCGCTTTCGCGGTATCAGAACCGCTGAAGCAACCGGTTGATATAGTCGAGCTCCAGCTGGGGCCGGCTGGACTGTCCCGACCGGCGGCGGAGCTCGTCGAGAATCTTGCGCGCGCGCTGGATGGAACTGGCATCCGGGATCGTCACACCCTGCGTATCGGCATCCTCGCCCATCACCTCACGACCGAGCGGATCGCGACGCGGATTGTTGCGGCCATTGCGCGGACGGTTTGGCTGGCCTGATTCGCGGGAAAATCGGTTCATCATCTGCTGCATGATTCCCCGACCGGCCCGGCGCAGCTCGTTCAGCGCGCGTCCCTGAGCGCCAACCGAGTCGTTTCGCCGCCCTCCTTCGAGCGCGCGCATCGAGCGCTGCATTTCCTGATCTGCCTGATCGAGCATCTGGCCAGGGCCCTGGCCGGGCCGTTGCCCCTGGCCCGGCTGTTGTCCCTGACCGGGACCCGGCATCATACCGCGCAGTTGCCGCAGCAAGTCGCGCAGCGCCTGCTGATCGCCGGCGCCCGGCATCTGCTGGCCCGGCTTGCCTGATTGGAAGGTACGGTTCTGTAGCTCCTGTTGGCGGCGGATCAGCTCCTGCAGCTGACGCAGCTGCCCGCCATTGCGGCCTTGCCCGCCCCGCATTCGCATGCGGACCATCTGCATTGAGCGCATGTTCTGCATCATCTGCTGCAGCCGGGCGAGCATCTCACGTGCTGCCTGGCGGGCGCCCGATTTCATCAGATCGCGGATCTGGTCCATCATGCGAGCGATATCCTCGCTGCGCATCATCCGCATGGTCCGAGGATCAAAATTGACAATTTTCTGGTTCTGCGGATTGCGCCGCATCTGTTCGGCCAGCGCCTGCATATAGCGGTTCATCGCCTGCCGCAGCTCACGCATCAGCTGTTCCAGCTCGGCATCCGAAGCGTTCTCCGCCAGGGCCTTCATCAGCGCCTGTTGAATACGACGCAATTCACGCTCGGCGACCGAAAGTCGACCGTCCTCAAGTCGGAGTGCTGTGTCCCAGAGCAGCGCCAGAACCGGATCGATGGCGTCCTCAGTCGAATCGTGAAACAGCCTGGATCGGGCGGATGCGAGCGCCAGATACACCACCGAATCATGGTTGAATGCGCCGGGGACCGAGGCAATTTTACCAAGGTTGTTCACCGCGCGTTTGCGATTCTCCGGCTGGTCGGCGAGCCGTTTGCGGACTTCAACGATCGCGCGGGCGACCGGGTGATTGAAGTCGCGTTCCGGTAGAATCATCTTCAACGGCTCGCTGCGCGTTTCCTGACCCAGCGCGTCCTTTGCAATCAGCTCGATTATGACCGGTTGGCCGGCCCATTGATGCGGCGCCAGGTCGACGACAGTCGTCTCGCGGAATGATCGGGCCCCCAGCGATGGCATTGGCAAGGTGATTTTATGGACGGCCTTGCCGATTACGGTGCCGCGCTCATAAGTGCGCTTGATTTCGGCACGGGTACCGGTCACGCCGTAATCGTCGCTCCCCTCGTAGGAAAGCTGCAGGGCTGCCGCTGGCGTCGCAGCCGGTTTGCCTTTTTCCGGGAATTTAATGACCGGTGGTGTGTCGGGGATGATCGTGACGTTCCATTCGGCGAGCTTTTCATCGGCCAGGGTGACGCTTAACGGGCCGGGCGTTTCCATCTTGTGGACAATGCGGCTGAAATTCGAATCGACACTTTCGAATTCGTGTGTCTTTTCGCCGCTGCCAAGCAGCATTTTTTTGCCTTGGGCCCCCTGAATCTGCGCGGTCAGAATGCTTCCCGCCGGTATACGGAGCATGGGGGTTACCGGCGCGTCGCCCGTAGTTGGTAGTGTCTCGGCCGATTTTACGGCGTCTGTTGCCGGTGCCTTTTTGCCGCGCAGCGGAAAAAGCGGGGCGAGACCGGTATATTCAGGCGGCGTAATCCATAAATCCAGCGCCAGGGACTTGTTCCCGCCAGCGGGATCAAAAGCCGGCGAGACGGCGCGCTCCAGGCGCATCCAGGGGTCTTGCCAACCTACGGTAAGGGCGATCACAAGGGTCAAGGCAAGGACAGCCCGCAGCGCCAGGGGATCTCGCTGAGCCAGACCCGGCGCGGGCGACCCGACCCGTAAATTCTTCGCTTCGCGTGCCATGCGCGTGCGGTGCGCTTCCCACAATGCCTGAGCGGCGGGATCGTCTTGCCCGAGCGCCAGAGCGTCGTCCATCGCCTGTAGCGGCCGGTGCTGCAGCCCGCTTGCCTGTTCAAGTCTTCTACGTGCCTGTTCATGGCCCGGCCATGTCAGAAGGCGGATGGCGCGAAACGCCGCCCAGACAAACAGGCTGGCCAGTATGGCGAGGATAGCCGCGTGGAGCCATGCCGGTAAGACTGGCAGCGCATCGAAAAGGGCAAGCGCAATAAAGCTGCCGACAATCGCGATAGCCGGCCAAATTGCCGGCCAGGCGATTTCCCATGCCAGTGCAAGTCGCGCCAGTAACAATTTTTTGCTCATGCGCGTGCCGGGGGCATGGTTTATCGGTCGGCGGTTCGCGGGGCGGCGTCCTGTCGGAGTCGGTGCATCGGTCATGACATCATCGCCCCCTTTTTTCGGGCAAATCCTTTTTCCCCCGACGCCGCCGTTTCAGGCAACGCCCCGGGAAGAGCCTGTGTCGGAGTGTTCCAGCCAATCCGGCATTCGGTCAAGCGATATCAGCGCCTCTATGTCCTGGCGAGGCCGGATAACGCAATATTGATCGCCATTGACCAGCACCTCCGGCGTCAGCGGACGGGTATTGTAGGTCGATCCCATCACCGCGCCGTAGGCCCCGGCGCTCTCGATTACCAGCAGATCGCCATCGTCACATTGCGGCAGGTTGGCGCCGCTTGCCAGCGTATCGCCGGTTTCGCAGACCGGACCGACAATCTCTGCCGGGCTGAGATTTGTGTCGGCGGGCGGTTGCCGCTCGGATGTGACGCGGTGGATAGCGTCGTACAGCGTCGGGCGGATAAAGTCGTTCATCGCCGCATCCACAATAACAAAGCGCTTGGTAGTGGTCTGTTTGGTGCGTATTGCCCGCGTCACCAGAATCCCCGCATTGCCGACCAGCAGGCGGCCGGGTTCGACGGTTAGCTCGACGCCCAGATCGCCAACCGTTTCCGCAACCATTACGCCGTAATCGTCAGGGGAAGGTGGTTCCTCATCAATATACGGAATACCCAGCCCTCCGCCTAAATCCAGCCGCGAAACATCATGTCCCGCCGCGCGCAGCGATTCGATTAGCTCTCTTACCCGCAGGAACGCCGCCCGGAACGGCTCAAGCGAGGTGAGCTGCGAGCCGATATGAACGGCGATACCGACCGGTTGGACTCCGGTAAGGGTAGCCGCCCTGGCATAGAGCGCGGGGGCGTCATCGATATCGATGCCAAACTTGTCCGCCTTGCGGCCGGTGGAAATCTTGTCATGGGTCTTTGCGTCGACATCGGGATTGACCCTAAGGACGACCGGCGCGACCGACCCGCGAGCGGCGGCGAGTGTCGCGATGAGGTCTAGCTCGCTCGCGGATTCGACGTTGAACTGGCCGATTCCTGTATTCAGCGCCTGGATAATCTCCGCCTCTGTCTTGCCCACACCCGAGAACACAATATCGGAGGGGGCGATGCCGGCCGCGAGGGCGCGCTGCATCTCCCCCGCGCTGACCACGTCGCCGCCCGCGCCCAGCTCGGCCAGGGTACGGATCACGGCAATGTTGGAATTGGCCTTGATCGCATAGCAGATGCGCGCGCCGACCGGCGCGAGCGCGCGGGCGAACACCTCGTAATGGCGGCGCAGCGTTGCCGTCGAATAGCAAAAGAACGGCGTGCCGACGGCGGTGGCAATATCGGCGATGGCAACATCTTCCGCGTAGAGCCGCCCATCGCGGTAGTCAAAATGATTCATCGGCTCGGGTACTTTCGCGGGAAATCGCTTTCGGTGCCGGGCGGTGGTTTGGGTTCTCCCTTTTTGCCGCAAGCGGCCAGTGGCAGGGAAACGGCCAGCACCATCACGAGAAGCATCAAATATCGCATCACAGGAACCTCCGCCGGGCATCCGCTGCTGCGGCGCGGACATTGTCGGGCGCCGTGCCGCCATGGCTGGTCCGGCTCGCGACCGATTGATCGACGCCCAGCACGGAAAAGACGTCTTCGGTAATTCCGGGTTCGATCTTCTGCATCTCCGCGAGGGTCAGGTCCGCCAGAATGCACGCTTTGTCGTCGGCCAGCCCGACCAGCGTTCCGGTGACGTGGTGGGCGCGGCGAAACGGCAAGCCAAGCACCCGCACCAGCCAGTCGGCTAGATCGGTCGCCGTTGTATGGCCATCGCCGGCGGCATCGCGGAGCCGGGTTTCGTCGAACTCTATATCGTGGATCATGCCGGTCATCGCGGCGATCGAGAGGGCCAGCGCATCGGCAGCATCGAATACCGGTTCCTTGTCTTCCTGCATATCCTTGGAATAGGCGAGCGGCAGGCCTTTCATCACGGTCAGCAGGGTCATCAGATTGCCGATCATCCGTCCGGTTTTTGCCCGCACCAGCTCGGCGGCATCCGGGTTGCGCTTTTGCGGCATGATTGAGCTGCCGGTGGTGAAGGCATCGGTCAGCCGGGCAAACGCGAACTGCGCCGAGCACCACAGGACGATTTCCTCGCCAAGCCGTGACAGATGGATCGCCGCGATCGAAGCCGCCGACAGGAATTCCAGCGCGAAATCGCGGTCGGAGACAGCGTCCAGCGAATTCGCGGTGGGCCGGTCGAAGCCCAGCGCCGTCGCTGTCATGTGCCGGTTGATTTGAAAGGAGGTGCCGGCCAGCGCCGCCGAGCCCAGCGGCGATTCATTGAGCCGTGCCCGTGCGTCGGCAAACCGTCCCCGGTCGCGACCGATCATCTCGACATAGGCAAGCAGATGATGGCCTATGGTGACAGGTTGCGCGGCCTGTAAATGGGTAAAGCCGGGCATCACGGTGGCGGCATGGTCTTCGGCCCGCGCGATCAGCGCCGATTGCAGCTCACCCAGCGCACCATCCACCCCATCCATCGTGTCCCGCACCCAAAGGCGAAAATCGGTTGCCACCTGATCGTTGCGCGAGCGTGCGGTATGCAGCCGGCCGGCATCGTCGCCGATCAGCTCCGCCAGCCGTCCTTCGATATTGAGGTGGATGTCTTCCAATGCGGTCTGGAATACGAAAGTACCGGCCTCAATTTCTCCCAGAATGGTTCCGAGGCCCTCGATAATTTTTTGCCCGGCTTCCGCATCGATAATTTTTTGCGCGACCAGCATCTCGCAATGGGCGACCGAGCCTCTGATATCCTCCGCATAGAGCCGCCGGTCGAAGCCGATCGACACGTTGATCGCCTCCATGATGGCCGCCGGGCCCTTGGCAAAGCGCCCGCCCCACATGCTGTTCGAGGTTGCGTCGGACGTGTTTAGGCTTTCCCCGCCACCGTCACCCGTGGCAGGATTCCCCGAAGCGACCGGGGCGGTCGAAATGGTGTCTTTTTTTGCGCTCATTGTTATGCCCCGGAGTGAAAACGGTGTTCCATGATCAAAAAACTGTTGCTGCCGGTCATCGCCATTGCGTCCGGGCTCGCGATTTGGAGCGTTTTGGCCCAGAAATCAAGCGAAATCCCGACCGCGCCACCTCTGACCGGCTGGATGCAGAACTTTACTCCGACCGTGCCCGCGGGACCAGCGTTAGAGGGGAAGCTTCTCGCCGAGGACGGCAAGGTCGCTTCGCTGTCGGATTTCCGGGGCAAGCTGGTGCTGGTCAATTTCTGGGCCACCTGGTGTTTGCCCTGTATTCGGGAGATGCCGTCGCTGCTGCGGCTTCAGAAAAAACGCGGCGGGGACGATTTTATCGTCCTCGCGCTGGCGCAGGATTTTAACGGCTGGAAGATGGTTGCGCCGTTTCTACAGCGCCGCGATTTATCCGGTCTACCGGTCTATGTTGACGAAAAAACCGCGATTTCCCGGTCGGTCCGAATTCCCGGCCTGCCCGTGACCATGCTACTCGATCGGGACGGAAAGATCCTTGGCCACCTTGTCGGCATTGCCGAATGGGACAGCGCGGAAGCGGTGGCGCTGATCGATTATTACGCGAAGCAAAAGAAGGGGCGGCGCGGCGATCTCAAGGAGGCAACAAATGAGCGTGGAAGATGAGATGTTCGAAGCCTTGATCAAGGCTTCCGGCGTCCCCGGGCGAAGTTGGGAGGTGCGGACGCTACCGCATTATGTGCCGGAACAGGATTTGAAGAAGGGAGCGCCGACCTGCCGTTCGCTGCCGCGCATAAACTCGGATTTATGGACCGCGTATGTCGGTTCAGGATGCGGTGGACGGCTCCCCCCACCGGCATCGGGATGCCACATTGCGGTGTGATTCGGCGGTGTGATTTGGCGGTGTAATTTGGCGGTGTGATTTGGCGCCTGCCGAATGTCGCATATGTGGTTAGATTCAGAACTCAACGGGTCTGGAAAAGACTCCTGTTTGTCCCCCGGTTTCGGACATTCAGTCGCTGATCAGGGGAAACGCGCACAAGCGCTGTGTCGGGTTTGATGATAGGGTGAGCATCCCTATAATTATGACGTGTCCGAAATATGCACCCGCAAGGTTCCAAAGGGTGAGTCGAGGGAGACGGGCCAGGTCAAGAGGATCGTCGCGATCAGCCTTCGATCCTTCATTATGATTTTTCAAAACAAGGGTCTGGAGATGAACACAATAATTCGGCCGCCGAACGAAGACATTGCTGTGTCGCCGGTGGCAGTGCAGCAATATATTTACGCGCTGGAGCAGCAGTTTGCCGATTTACAAAGCGTTATCGGCAAACACAGCGATGCGTTAAGGCGGGTTCAGGCGCTTGCCGACGCGGCGCTGCGGAATGTTGGCCCCTCCGATCAAGAGGAAGAGGACGGGTCTCCCAACCCAACGCCGTTGCTATATGAGCTGTAAACCCGCTGCCGCCCGGGCCGGCGGTTTTACCCCTCGGGGACTTCCAATTTACGTGATTTCGCCGCGTAACCGTGTCATCGTCAGGCACGTCGTGAATGGCAAGTCGCGAAAGGCAGGTCGACATTTCTTTCAAAGCCATCGTTCTCATCATCTATGCCCTGACGGTTTCAGGAGGACTCATGTATGGCATATGGAGACTCCTCCGCAAATTGGATACGGAGGACCATGGGCAAGATCATGGTGAGGGTCTAGCCCAGGAGCCGGGGCCTGAGCAGCGCTCGAACCAGAGCCGAGACAAAGAGGCCGACAGTGGCAGCTAGAGCATTATCTGACCTAATGGAACCATTTGATGTTGATGGGGCGTATTGGCTCCCCGCACCGTCGCCGTCCGAAATCAGGCGGGTTCGAACACATTCACCGGCGCTGCTGGCACAACGCCCTTGATATTCACGCCCTGAATATTTTCGCGGAAGCCCGGCTTTAACGGCCTGCCGTCCCAATCGTTCAGCCATAGCCGCATCAGATGTCGCTTGCGTTCGGTTTCCGGCCAGTCCTCGAAGGCGGTGCGGGTATGCACGGTCACGTGGTTGTGCAGGATCTGAATATCGCCGGGACGGAAATCCATATCGAAATAGAACCGCCGCACGGTTTCGCCAAACAGCTTGAAGGCCGCGCGCTGCGCATCGGTGAAGGGCGGAACACCGGGGATATTGATAGCCTTCACGGCATGACCGCTGGCGCCGCGCCCCGAAAAATAATCCTGATGGAATGAAAAAACCGGCAGCTTGTACCAGGGCTGATCGCCCGGCGACGTTTCGCCGTGACGGCTGATATAGAAATCGGCGATCAGTTCCCGGGCCAGCTCGGGGCTGGTTTTCAACATCTCGTTATAGGCCGTCACCGTGCTCGCGATGCGGCTTGCCCCGCCTTGTTTGGCGGGATGCATACAGAGAAGCGCGACATAATCGCACTGGTCACAATGGAAATTCATCTCCGCATTGGTCTGATAGCCGCGTACATTGGCGGCGCTATAATCGCCGCCGAAATCCTTCACATGTCCGAGCCTGTGGCCTTTGTTGTTCTGCGACAGAGGGTTGCCAAAACGGGTGCCAATCGCCCAGAAGGCGAGCGCGGCCTGGGCGGGGGTGAATTCTGCCACCGGGACACCGCGCAG
>JBLHKG010000026.1:0-10025 GCA_047619835.1 Alphaproteobacteria bacterium | reverse complement strand
CCGGGTCATCCCGAAGGTTTTTTCGTAGAACTTCGCGGCCTCGTCCTTGTCGGGTACCGAGAGCGCGATATGACGGAGTTGCCCTTTTGGCATGATGCTGTGCCTCATTGATCGGTTGGATGGTGCAACGTATGGCTGCTTATTGCAACTGAAAGACGTGGGAAAATACGAAAACCGTGACCTCCGGCACTTTAGCCGGCTTTTTTTATCTCGGAGCCGGCCTGGGCTTCCATCCAGCGGACGATTTCGCTGCTGGTCTTTCCCGTCGTGTCATCCATCCAGACATTGGCGGCCTGATTCAGCTGGAACGCCAGAGCACTGAGAGGCACCGAAGTCTTGGTCCTGTGGGCAAGCTCCATTGCAATTACGAAATCCTTGAATTTCAGATCCCAGGCGAACCCGCCGCCAAATTCTCGGCTGATGATCTGTTGCTTCATGGTTCGCATGGTCGCGGAATTCATGCCGGTCGATTTGTTGATCACATCGGTCATGATTTCGGGGTCAAGTCCGAACCGCGTGCCAATCAGAAATGCTTCGGTCGCCGCCATGGTATTCATGCCGCTGAGCATGTTGTTGAGTGTCTTGAGGGCGTGGCCCGCACCCACCTTGCCAGTACGGAAAATATTCCCGGCCATCGGTTCCAGGATCGGTAGGCAGCGCTCGATGATGTCGTCCTCGCCGCCGATCATCAGGGTCAACGTGCCGGCTTCAGCGCCTGTCGTGCCGCCGGATACCGGTGAATCGATCATCGCGATCCCACGTGCCGCCAGCTGCTCCGCCAGCTCGACCGTCATCCACGGTTGAGACGAACTCATATCGATCAGAATATCGCCCTCGGAGAACCCTTCAGCCAGTCCCCCTGCACCGAGCGCCGATCCCGCCACATCCGGTCCCGCCGGGAGCATGGTAATCACCGCGTCGCAGGCCTGGGCAACGGCTTTTGCGGAATCCTCAACGACGATGCCGTTATGGGCGCGGGCGACCTCTTCGGCGGCGGCGCGGTTGATGTCGTAGATATGCACGGGAAATCCGGCATTGGCGATATGGGACACCATACGGGCACCCATCTTGCCGATGCCGACGAAGCCTACTGTTCGTACGGTCATAATTCTGTTCTCCCTGTTTAAATAGGCGCCACTTGTTTTTATTTTGGCGCGGTCGCTCGGTTTTACGCTGTCTCGCGCGCTGGTTTTACGCCTCTCAAACGGTGTCCGGCGGGCCGCCAGTGCATATCGTCCGGCCAGGTCGCCCAGTCGGGCTTCATCAACCAGACGCGCAACAGATGGCGCTTGCGCTCAATCTCGGGCCAGTCGTCGAACTCGGTCCGTCCGTGCATCATCACGCGGTTATTGAGAAGCTGCAAATCGCCGGGCTCAAAATTCAAGCGGTGGACGATTTCATCGCGCTGCGTGACCTCTTTAAATAATTCGAATGCCTCAATCGCCTGTGGGTCATGTTCCAGACCGTCTTCGGCAATGGACCGGCCAATCGTGTTGGCATTGAAATTGCAGACGATGCGCCCGCCAACTTCCTTGAACACCGGCACACGATAGCTCGTTGTCGGTGGCTCGCCCGTCGATTCAGCCTCGGAATGGTGATAGTAATAGCCGCGATAAAGATACGGCATCAAATCCGGTCGCTCAGTCAGGATGGTGTTGTGAATGGCGAGGCCGCTGGCGATCAGGCTTTGGCCGCCGGTGCGAGACGGTCGCAGACAGAGCAGTCCGACGATGTCGACCGGATCGACATGCAGATATAGCGGGCGCGGCGAGCGATAGGCACGCCTTATGTCGCCTTCATGCGACATGTCCATCACATCGCCGATCATGTCGCCGCGATAGCTCTGCGAAATCCCGACGCCAAGATGGCTGCCCAGACCCCACAGGATGATGACAAGTTCATCCCGGTCATATTTCTCGACCGGCAACCCGCGCAGAAGGGCAAGGCCCCGCCCGTCGGAAATCTCCGCTGATATTTTCTGTAATTTTTCGGAGAGGGTCGGCAGCGGAAAATCGGCAGCCGTTAGGGTCGCGAACTTCTCTTTTTGCCCCTGAAGTTTGTCGAGGGCCTGGACGTAAGCCTTGTCGATTTCGAGCAATGCCGCATCGTCGAGTGGGAAAACCCAGCCAGACTGGCCGGACAGCACCGTGGGCGTCCATACCCACGGTGCTTCGATCTGCCTCACGGCCGATCCGGTAGCCATGGGCCTAGAGCTTGAGCAGCTTCTTCGTGTTGGTCACGAAGAGCTTCTCGCGGTCGCCGGCTGAGATGTCGAGCTTGTCCAGCACCCGGATGGTTTCACGGATATACATCGGGCCGCCCTCGGGATCGAACGGGCAGTCGGATGCAAACAGGCAATTATCGGCGCCGAAGAATTTCAGGCCGCATTCCGTGCCGGCGTCGCTGCCAAACAGCGCGGTATCGGCATAGAACATTTTGAAATAATCAATCGGGCGTTTTTTGAGCTGGGACTTCAACTCGGCATAATCCTCGTTCGCCTGGCGAGCGCCCATCTGATCCCAGCCCGGCCCGACACGGCCGTCGAAATAGGGGATCATCGCGCCCATATGATGGGTGATGATCTTGATGTTCGGCAGCCGCTCGAAGATCGGCCAGAACACCAGCCGCGCCATGGCGACACTGGTCTCGTACGGCCAGCCCAGCACCCACCAGATTTCATAGGGCGATGTGGATTCGGTCTTGTAATCCGCCGTGTCCTCGCCGCGCGCCGGGTGGAGCCAGATCGGCAAATCGTAGCCGGCCATTTTCTCGAAGATCGGCCAGTACTTGTCCTGATCGAGCGGCTCGCCATTGACGTTGGAAAAGATCTGAATGCCGCGGGCGTCGAGTTCCGTTACCGCCCGGTCGAGCTCCTTATAGGATTCCTCCGGATTATTCATCGGCAGCGATGCGATAAAGGCGGGGAACCGGTCGGGATATTTCTTTACCAGATCATGCATCCCGTCATTGGCCATGCGGGCGAGACCCGGGGTTATGTCCGGTCCCGCCATCGCTTCGATCGGCGGGGCCGACAGGGTCAGGATCTGCTGATAGTCGCCGAACGTATCCATGATGCGCAGACGCGCGTCGACGTCATAGAGCATCGGGATATTGAGCCAGCGCTTGATCGGCGCCTTGTTTTCGACGACTTCCTCCATCCGGTGGAAAAAATCGACGGGAAAGATATGGGTGTAACAATCGAGCTTCATGTGTGGTGCTCCTAAAGCATATTTTTGGACGGCCATTAAGCGTGGCCGCACTTTAGCCGATTGGCCTCGCTTTGCCACCTGTGAATGGGAAACGAATTTCTTGACTCCCGGTTAGCGAAAGCGCACCATTTCTCTGCGGATCGGATAGCCGTGCGCAGGCAGGGATTGCTCTGCCGACCGAGGCGCCGCCAGGCGAGATACTACCCTCGGCGACGCAACAGGCCGCTGGTCCGATGGATCAATTTTGGCAGGAGGGTACGTACCGTATGGAACCACCCAGCATAGGGATCAGCCCCTGCCATGACGCGGGGCCAAGGTCGGAATAGGGCTGACAGGCCGTAAATTCCGACCTCTCGACAACCTAACCAATACAAACAGCGCGGCAGGGGCTAAATGCCTGCTCCGCGGATGAAGTACCGGGCTTCTCGTCCGGTCGGCCCAAGAGGCCTTGAAGATTTCGGCGTAGCCCTTGAGGACGCCGAAGGAAACCCCGTCGGAAGCCCCGGCGGGGTTTTCCTGTGCCGCACATCGTGCGGCGGGTCTCTTGCCAGAATTCGGCCCAGGACCTAATTTGATAAAATGCAGGCGGCTATGTCTGTCGTGACCCCTTTCCATCAATTTTGGAGCTGAAAATGGAAGCAGTGGCAGGCTTTCCCAAGCGTGAAGTGCAGGCAGTCAGCCTTGTCGGTTTTGCCCATCTGCTCAGCCATTTATATCCCTTGGCGCTTGCGCCGTTGTTGATCCCGATTACCAAGGCATTGGAAATTAGCACTGTCGAATGGGGTTTTGCGATTGGTCTGTTTGCGCTGACGACCGGCGTGCTGCAGACCCCGATGGGTTTTCTGGTTGAGCGGATTGGCGGTCGCAAGGTCCTTATCGGTGGACTGTTTCTCAACTCGGTCGCTTATTTCCTGATTGGCTGGCAGGTCACGGATTACGCCGGCCTGTTGCTTCTGATCATGATCGCCGGTGTCGGCAATTCGGTCTTCCATCCTGCCGATTACTCGCTCATCTCGTCATCGGTTTCCGAGGAACGGCTCGGCAGGGCCTTTTCGGCTCATACCTTCGTTGGGCATCTCGGGTTCCTGATCGGGCCCGTTGTGTCTTCTACCCTTGAGCCGTTTATCGGGTGGCAGGGCGCCATGATGGCGATTGGCGGCTTCGGGCTTGCGATGTCGCTGGTCCTGGTCGTGTTCGGTCACCTGATCACCGAAGGTAATCGGGTCAAGAAACAGGCCAGTATCGGCGACAGCCTGAAGGATCTGATGACCTCCCGTCCGGTCCTGCTGTTTTTCCTGTTCTATATGTGTGCTTCGCTCTCGAATTTTGGCGTCACCCAGTTCTCTGTCGCCGCGTTTCAGGGGATGTACGAATTGCCGAGCGCCACCGCCGTCATCGGGCTGGTGATCTATCAGTTTGCTTCTCTGCTGCTGGTTCTGCCGGGCGGTGTGCTTGCGGACCGGACGACGCGGTATGACGCGGTCCTGATGATCGGATTTGGCACCGCTGCGGTGGCGGTGTTTCTGATCGGTACCGATTGGCTGCCCTACTGGCTCGCGCTTGGTTTGCTCGCGATTGCCGGCGCGATGCGCGGCATGGCGAATGCATCGCGCGACGTCGCGGTGCGTCATGTCGCATCGCATTTGCCAGTCGGCACGGTGTTTGGCTTCGTCAGTACCGGCTTTCTGGTCGGTCAGGCGCTGGGCGGGCCAACCTATGGCTGGCTGTTCGACAATTATCCGCCCGAGACGGTGTTCTACGCCTCCGCCTTCTTCGGGCTACTCGCCCTCAGCACGCTGTTCTTCAACACCGGCACCCGGATCAGCACGGAAGCGGCGGGGGAGTAGGCAAAACAGTGACCGCCATTTCTGCCTCGCTGGAGCGCCGCGAGCATACCGCCATCTGGCTGGTTGGTGGCGCGCATATGGTCAGTCATTTCTATCATCTCGTGCTGCCGCCTTTGTTCCTGCTGATCAAGCCGGCGCTCGGCGTGAGCTATGCCGAGCTTGGCTTTGTGATGACGGTCTATTTCGTTGCCACGCTGATTACCCAGATGCCGATTGCCATGATGGTCGACCGCGTCGGGGCAAAAATCGTGCTGATATTTGGGCTGCTGCTGCATGGCGGGGCGATTGCGCTTGCCGGGCTGTTTCCGTCCTATGAGATGCTGCTGGTAGCGTTTTTCCTCGGCGGCATCGGCAATTCGGTGTTTCATCCGGCGGATTTCTCGATCCTGTCGGCCAGCGTCCGCGACAGCCATCAGGGGCGAGCCTTTGCGGTCCATACCTTTACCGGCTCTATCGGCTATGCCTGCGCGCCACTGGTGATGGTCGCGCTGGCGGGCCTGTTTGGTTGGCAGGGGGCGCTGATCGTGGCCGGCTCGGCCGGGGTGGTGATGGGACTCGCGATCCTGCTGGCGGGCGGTGAAATGCGGGATTATGCGGGCAGCGCGGCGCCATCAGTAGACGGGAAGGCGGCGGAGCCCAAGAAAGCCGATTGGCGCATCATGCTGACCCGGCCGATGATCCTGTTCTTCGTATTTTATATCGCGACTTCGGCGTCTGGCACCGGAATGACCAATTTTGGCGCGGTTGCGCTACCTGTCGTCTATGGGATGACGGCGGAGTTGGCCAATACGCTGCTGACTGTTTTCCTGATTGCCGCCATCCTCGGCGCCTTGCCAGGCGGCTGGATTGCCGACCGGGCGCGGCGCGAAGATCTGGTGATCATGGCCTGTTTTCTCGCCATGGCGCTCAGCCTGTTCGTGCTGGCGCTGGGCGATATCGGACTCTGGCTGATCGTCGTCACGCTGATAATTTCCGGCTTTATGCGGGGGCTGTATAACGCCTCACGCGACATATTGGTGCGCCGCGCCGCGCCGGCGGGCAGCGTTGGCACCGCGTTCGGTTTTGTCACCCTCGGTTACACAATCGGGCAGGGCGGGACGCCGGTGGTTTATGGTTGGTTGATGGATCAAGGCCATGGCCAGGGCGTGTTCATCATGGCCGGTGTCGCGGCGTTGATCGCGATGGCGATTGTCCTGATCCCCGCCACCAAGAAAGCCTCCTAACCCGCTTTGTGTTTGCCGTAATAGATCCGTGCCAGAAGGTTCGGTGAGACGCCGAGATGCCACAGCGCGTGCACCCACAGCCATCCCGCGACAATCGCGACGGGATGGCGACCGCGGAATTTGCGGGACGAGGTGACCAGCGGCGGGTCATCAATACAAATTGTCGGTCCGGCCTTCTCCAGCCTGCGGACGAAGTCATAATCCTCCATCAGAGCAATCGGGCGGATGCCGCCGAGCCGACGATAGGCCTCGCGCCGGACGAAAATGCCGGAATCGCCATAATAACGCCCGTGTGACCGGATGAACGCATAAAAGCCATTGAGCCAATCATCGAATTTGGTTCCGCCGTCGAACAGCAGGCGAAAATTGCCACCCTCCGCATCCGGCTGGGCTGCGTATGCTTCGCGGAGGGCGGCGAGCGCCCCGTCGGGCAGGCGGGAATCGGCGTGTAGAAAGAACAGAATGTCGCCGGTTGAGATTTCCGCTCCGGCGGCGAGCTGCTGGCCTCTGCCGGGCTCGGATAGGAGAACACGGGCACCGGCATTCGTCGCGATCTCAACGGTGCGGTCTGTGCTGCCGCCATCGACAATGATAATGCCGCAGGCAGGATCCTGCGCACGAACCGCGTCAATCACATCGTGAATGGTCTGGCCTTCATTTAGGGTCGGAATGATGACGGAAATCGTAAGCGCCGGACTGCTCACATTTCGATCTCAGCGGAATCGATCCCGAGACGGGCGGCAATCTCGATGATGGTTGATTTCTCCTCGCCGATGAGATCCTCATCGGATTTGCCGATGGCGATGCATATCTTGATCAGGATTCTGGAGGCCTGCTGGTCCCTGGAAATCTTGCCGATCGTTTTAAGAATATTCTCCCGCGCACCGTTGGGATCGGCCTTCAACTGCTCGATATTGCGGTGATAAAGATCGACAGCCTCGTGCTTGTCATAGATATCGAGCTGATGCACGGCCTCGAGGGCCTGGTCTATGGTGCTCGCCTCGGTGAGATTTACCGTGCCGTCCGCCATCGAGACCAGAGCAGCGGCTGCCATCGTTGCTTCGAGAAAGTCCCGGCTCCGGAAGCGCTCGATATGTTCGCCTATTGCACTGCGAAACTGTGTAAAGAAATCGGCCATGACGCTATTTCCGTATAAGATCGGACCAACGTCAATCTTTGACGTCGAAATAGCGAGGTTCCTTTGACGGTCGACCAGAATGAGTCGCAACAAACGGCGGTGCAAACGACAGGGCGCGGGCGAGTGCTGGTCCGCCCCTTCCTGATTACCTTTGGCGTGCTCTGCGTCGGGCTGGGCGTCGTCGGAATCGTTGTGCCCGGCCTGCCGACGGTGCCGTTTCTTCTGCTCGCGCTCTGGGCATTTTCGAAATCCTCACAGCGCTTCCATGACTGGCTCTACAACCATCCGAGGCTGGGGCCGCCGCTGCGGGACTGGCGGGAACACGGCGTGATACCGACCCGGGCAAAATGGTGCGCGGTGACGGTCATGGCGACAAGCCTGGCATGGATCGGTTTTGGTATCGCAGAGGATTGGGTTCTGCCGACCGCTGTGGCCGCCTGCCTGATTCCGGCGGCGATTTTCATCGTGACCCGACCGGGTGTCGCCAAAAACTGAGCACGGGCTTTGCGAAGTCCTCTCGTTCTGGCATCTTCGCCAATGCCATGATTTACGATTACATCATCGCCGGCGGCGGGTCCGCCGGTTGCGCGCTCGCCAACCGGCTTTCCGCGAAACCTGAAAACAGGGTTCTGCTGATCGAGGCGGGGCGCGATTTTACGCCCGGCGAAGAACCCGGGGATATTCGCTCGTCCTATCCGATGGCGGCGGCATTTAACCCTGCCTATCACTGGACCGGGCTTCGGGTGCGACACAGCAACCGCGGCAACAGCCCGGTGAAAGCGCCGCTGCGCTTTATGGAGCAGGCCCGCGTGATTGGCGGCGGATCCAGCATCAATGCGCAGATGGCCAATCGCGGTTCGCCGGAGGATTACGCCGAATGGGAGCATCTCGGCGCGGATGGGTGGGGCTGGGAGGATGTGTTTCCCTATTTCCGCAAGCTGGAATCGGATCGCGACATCGATGACGATTATCACGGACAGGACGGTCCGATTGTTGTCCGTCGTGTGCCGGAAGATCAGTGGACATCGTTTTCCCATGCCGCGGCGAAGGCGCTGGAAAATTCCGGGCTTAAACATCTCAGTGATCAGAATGGTCTCTATGAGGATGGCTGGTTTGCCTGCACCATTTCCAACCATCCCGACGAACACCGGGTCTCCTCCGCAATGGGGTTTTTGAACCAGGGAGTGCGGGCGCGCGATAATCTTCATATTCGCTCCGAGACCCAGGTCGAACAGATTCTGTTCGATGGCACAAAAGCCACCGGGCTGCGCATTGCGTCGGGTGGCAAAGTGGAGCAGGTCGAGGGGCACGAGATCATCGTTTCGGCTGGGGCGCTGCATACGCCGACGCTGCTGATGCGATCTGGTATCGGCCGGGCGGCACATCTGCGCGAACACGGTGTTTCGGTGGTTGCAGATCGCGCTGGCGTCGGCGCCAATCTCAACGAACATCCGACAATCGCGGTTTCGGCCTATCTGGTTGACAGTGCGCGGCTTTATGCAATGGACCAGCGCCATGCCCATGTCGGGTTCCGCTATTCCTCCGGTCTTGCCGAGTGCGGCGCCCAGGACATGTATGCGTCGGTCACGGCCAAATCCGCCTGGCATGCGGTGGGCGTGCGTCTCGGCTCGGTCCTGTTGTGGTGCAACAAGCCTTATTCGCGCGGGACCGTCGGGCTGGTTTCCGCCGACCCTTACGCCGAGCCGGATGTCGCTTTCGAAATGCTGTCGGATCGCCGCGACATGGACCGGATGACCGACGGGGTCCGGCGCATGGCTGAATTGTTCAATGACCCGGCGCTGGCGGCGGTCGCACGCGATCCCTTCCCGGCGAGCTATTCCGAAAGGGTACGGCGGATCGGCGCAGTAAATACCAAGAACCGTATCCTGACGTCGATTCTGGGGGCGCTGATGGATTGCCCGGCGCCGATCCGCCGCGCCGCCATACACGGGTTTATCACCCAGGGTGCGAAGCTCTCCAGCATGCTGAAAGACGCTGAGGAGATGGAGGCCTTTGTACGTGATGGCGTCAGTGGATGCTGGCATCCCTCCGGTACCTGCCGGATGGGCCGGGCCGATGACCCGCTGGCGGTCACCGATCCGTCTGGTCGGGTCTATGGCGTCCAGAATTTGCGGGTCTGCGATGCCTCGCTGATGCCGTGTGTGCCGCGCGCCAATACCAATATCCCAACCATGATGATGGCGGAAAAAATCGCCGATGCGGTGCTCTCGCAATCGTCGTAACCTGATTTGATAGGCGATTTCTTGCCGCTTGTTCGGCTCGGTGATAGGGTCCGCCACCAATTTAAACCCATCATTGAGGCCTATTAAATGTCCAGCAGTTTCAGGGAATTCGTCGACGATCTGCGCAGCGCGGGGCAGCTGCGGGAAATCTCGAAAAAGGTCGATATCCGCCATATCGCGGCGTTGGTCGATCAGTCTGACACAGCGCTGATGTTCACCAATGTTGAGGGGTACGACATGCCGGTGGTCTCCGGGCTGGTGAACAGCCGGGACCGGCTGGCCATTGCCATGGGGTGCGAGTTCGGCGAGATCGAGGGCAAGCTCCGCCGTGGCATCGACCGCCCGATTCCGCCAAAGATCGTAAA
>JBLHKG010000025.1:0-10055 GCA_047619835.1 Alphaproteobacteria bacterium | reverse complement strand
ATTGCCCCGCCGTTTTCGACATAGCGCGCGATATTGTCGAGATAGATGGTCGGCAGCACGCCCCGCCGCCGATAGCGATCGAAGATGATCAGGTCAAAATCATTGAGCTTGACTTCAAACAGCTCGCGGATCGGAAAGGCGATCAGCGACAGCTCGCGGACCGGCGTCATGTCCTGCTTTTCCGGCGGGCGCAAGATGGTAAAATGCACCAGGTCGACCGATGGATCGGCCTTCAGCAGGTTGCGCCAGGTCCGTTCGCCGGGATGCGGCTCGCCCGATACCAGCAATACCCGCAGCCGCTCGCGAACGCCGTTCACCGATACGACGGTGCGGTTATTGATCGCGGTCAGCTCGCCCGGCATTGCGACCACTTCCATTTGCAGGATATTGGCGCCCGCATGATCCAGCGGCAGTTTGACTGGGTGATCGCGGCCAATCGGCACGCGCACCGTGCGCGGCGAGCCGCCGTCCTTCACCAGCGTCAATCGGACTGAACCCTCGCCATTGGTGGTATCCTCTATGCGGACGGTAATTGTCACGTCCTTGCCGACGATGCCGTATTTTGGCGATTGGGTAATGATGATGCGACGGTCGAACTCGTCCCTTTTGCCCGTTAGCATCACGTGGAGGGGGCCCCCGAAAGGCCGGGGTCCCTTCGCATCGGGAATATCGTGGACCTGACCGTCGGTGATAACGATCGTGCCCGCCATCCGGCTCTGCGGAATATCGGCGATGCCCCGGCCCAGCGCCTTGAACAGTCTGGTGCCGTCAACCGGACCATCGACTGTCCCACCGGTGCCGACGTCGGGATTTCCGGCATGGATGATGCGGAGTTCGAGATTGTGAAGACGCTGTGCGGTGGATTGGATATGGGCCAACGCCCTGGTCGTGGCTTCCTCGCGACCGGCGATCTTTTGGCTGGCCGAGTCGTCCACCAGCACGGCGAGGACATCAGCGCGCGCCTCCCGATCCTCTTCCACTGCCACGGGGTTTGCGAGCGCAAGAACGAGGCCGGCTATGGCGAGGATGCGCCATCCCATACCTCGAGCCCTGCGGAGAGCGCCGTAGGCCAGCAGAAGCGCGGAGAGCGCGGCCAGCCCGGCGATGACAATCCACGGGAACAGCGGCGCAAAATCGATGGTCAGCATCGTTCGGAAACTCCGATCATTGCCCCAGTCTTTCGATGATGGCGGGGATATGAACCTGATCGGTCTTGTAATTGCCGGTCAGGGCATACATCACCCAGTTGACGCCAAACCGATATGCCATTTCGCGCTGGCGCTCGCCGCCCGACGACATCGGAAACATTGCCGCGCCGCTCCGGTCAACCGCCCAGGCGCCGGCCCAGTCATGGCTTCCGATAATCACCGACGATACCCCGTCATTATGCCGTCCGCCCCGGCGCTCTACCCATACGGTTCCACCAGTCCAGCGGCCGGGATATCCCTTGAGTAAATAGAAACTCTTATTGACCACATGGTCCTTTGGCACCGGAATCAGGGTTGGAATATCGAGCGAGCCCAGCATGTCGCGGAGCTTTGCTGATTCCGGCCCGCCAACGCCGAACGGATCAAAATTGATCTGTGATTGTTCGCGGGTGTCGAACAGCACTGTTCCGCCCCCCCGCAAATAGGCATTCAGTTTTTCGACCGCTTTGTTGGACAGTGGGCGCTGGCTGATCGAAACCGGCCAGTAGAGCACCGGAAAGAGCGACAACTCGTCGCGATCAATATTCACCCCGATAGGGTCGCCCGGCTCGACCGCCGTGCGCTGCCGGAGCAGCGTCGACAGTCCTTTGAGCCCGCCATGACTGGCGGCGTCGAGCTGTGCGTCGCCAGTTAGAATATAGGCAAGGCGCGTCTCAAGTGTTGCCTTGAGAGCGAACGCTTCTTCGGTATTTTGCGGCTTGGCCGCCTGAATTGTCTGGGCGCGGGCCGTGTCCGGCGCGCTAAGAGTTAGCATACCGGCTGTCAGCACCATGATCGAAGCGACGGTCGCAGTTGCGCGCCTTGGCCCGAGACCGCGCAGCACATAGCTGATGATGAGGTCTGCCAATAGCAGCAGCAACGCCGCCAGTAATAACCAGGGTTTGGCGTCGAACCCCGCCTCGACGGTGTAGTCGACCAGTTTGACACCGCTTGGTGCGCCTTCCAGCGGCGCCAGGCGCTCGACGCCCGATGCAATGTTGAGCGCACGCCGCGTATCGCCCCGTCCGTAATAGCCCGGGGGCGTATTTGGACCGGGTTTTGCCTTCAGGAAGTCTTTGCCGGAGATTGCGACTGCACTGCCAAGCGCCGGGCCCAGAACGCCGAAGCCATCGAGCGTCTGTAGCGGCGGAAAGACAGCCTTTCCATCATCGCCCGCGACGCCCTGGCCGAGATTGGAGATGCGCTGCAGCATCTCGACGAAAAGACCTGAGAGGGGCAAGTTCGACCATTCTGTATTGGCAGTCGTATGAACCAGAACAAGCCAGCCATTGCCTCGATGTTCCGCCGTCACTAACGGGGTGCCGTCACTGAGGCGCAGCCAGGTCCTTGTATTGAGATCGAGGCTCGGCTCGGCCAGTACCTGTCGGCTGATCCGCACTTCAGGCGGTATGGCGAGACCGGCGAACGGGCTGGTTTCCTCAAACGGCAACAATCGTGCGGGCTGGCTCCACGACATCGCGCCGCCCAGTGCCCGTCTGCCGCCGCGCAATTTGACGGGCACCAGCGCATCGGTGCCCTGTGCCATGCGCGGCCCGGCAAAGCGCAGCAAGACGCCGCCTTCCCGGATCCAGCTTCCCAGCCGTTCCACCTCCGACGGGGCAAGCTTGCCGATATCGGCAAGGACGATGATCGATAGCTGTTCTTCGATCAGCTCATTGACCTTCGCCGTGCGAACGTCGCTAAAAGGCTCGAGCGCGCGGGTGAGGTAGTAATCCTCACTCAGAAGCGGTTGTGAGCCTTCAGTGAGCCCGCCCGAGGCGACGCCAACCGGCCGCCGCCGCCAGCGCTCATCCATCAGGAACACCGCGCCGGCGCCGCTTTCGCCCTCTATTTCGATCCGTGCTGCGCGGTTGCGGATATTCGGAGGCATTTTGAAGCGGATTTCTGTTTTCGGTTCTCCGTCGGCGAAAAGGCCTTCCTGCTGGCCGAGAAGCCGGCCATCATCGTCAATCAGTCGCATGAGCAGCTTGACCTCGCCGCGTGGATCGGACCGCAGGACCGGTGCCGCCAACCCATCCTGGGTGGAGCGCGGCGTTACCACCAGCCTGGCAAGCGCCGTGCCGGTTTCGCGGTACACGCGAAGCGCGCCAAGCTGCTGCAGCCTCTCCATTAGCCGCGCCGCATCGGGTCCGTTAATGCCATCGGAAAGCCAGGCGACATGTGCCGAACCTTCGAGGTCAAGTCCCTGCAGCGCGTCGATCGCCCCGGCGCGGTCGTTAGGCCAGGGCTTGGGGCGCATTCCGCGCAGGCGCTGGCGGGCTTCCGACGGGCGGATCAATTCGCTGATCTGCAGGGGATCGGTCGGGTTGGCCCGGGCGGTCGTCATGATCCGGACAGCGCGGCCATCGCGTTCCGCCTGATCGACCAGCGCTTCCATGGCCAGGAGGCGTTTACGCCAGCCGGGGCCTGCTGCCCAGCCGTCATCGACGACCAGTACCAGCGGGCCGCTCCCGTGTAGCCGCTCGCCGGGATTCCAAAGCGGATGGGCCAAGGCTAAAATGATAAGCGCGGCAATCAGCATGCGGAGCAGGATCAGCCACAGCGGCGTCCGTGCTGGCGTCTCTTCCTGTGGCTGCAATGCCAGCAGGAACCTGAGCGGTGGAAATGCAAGGATCTGGGGCGCCGGCGGCGTAATCCGCAACAGCCACCAAAGAATCGGCAGAACGGCCAACGCCGTGAGTATCCACGGAGCGGTAAAGAGAATGGGGCCGAGATCGAGCATGTTTTCCCCGGTTCCCTATAAGCTGTCCAGTGGCTCGGACAGTGCTTCGTAAAGTGCCAGCAGAGCGGTCTGTGGCGTGTGATGAGTGCCATGCACCGTCAGGGTCCAGCCCAGATTGCGGGCGATGTCTTCAATCGCTTTTCGGTGGGTTTGCATCAGGGCGATATAGTCGTTGCGTACCGCCTCGACGCGACCGATCATCGCCGCGCCTTCGCCTTCCAGCCCTTCAAACTTGACACGTCCGCTGAACGGCAATGTCTGTTCTGCCGGATCGTAAATCTGGACCAGATGGCCGCGTACGCCCATCGTCGCGAAATCGCGCAGGGAGGCCAGCAGGGCTTCAGGCGGCATCAGGAAATCCGATACCATGACCACCCGTGCATGGCGCGGCAACGCACCGCGCGGTGGTTCGCTACTTTCCTCGGCTTCAGCGCCCGCGCGCTGTTGGCGGGTGATTTCCAGTGCGTAGCGTTCCAGCACTGCCCGGCCGGTCGATGGCGGCTCGCCCGCCCCCAGCATGGCGATACGTTCGCCGCCGCGCACCAGCAGAGATGCCAGCGCCAGTGTGAGAATTGCCGCGCGCTCGAATTTTTCCGGTAAGTCGGGCCCCGAGCAGTAGCGCATCGATGAAGAGCGGTCGAGCCATAACCAGACGCTCTGGGCAGCTTCCCATTCGGTTTCGCGAATAAAAACATGCTGGCGTTTGGCGGTTTGCCGCCAATCGATGCGCGACAAGGGATCGCCCGGCTGGTACTGGCGAAACTGCCAGAACGAATCGCCTTGACCGACCCGGCGTCTGCCATGAACGCCTTGCGCGACTGTTGCTGCAACATGATCGGCGGCAACCATCAGCGGCGGGAGCTGGCTGGCAGATTCCTCGGCACGTTGGCGCATGGCGGCTGGGCCCGCCGCATCCGCCGAGCGCCCCGATCGGCGACCGGTAAGGTTCAGGCCAAAGGAGCGCACAGCTGGTCGATAATCTCGTCGAGGGTGACGCCGTCCGCGCGGGCCGAGAAGTTCAGCGCCATGCGGTGACGCAGGATCGGTTTTGCCAAAGCCACGACATCATCGATCGATGGCGCATACCGCCCGTCGAGCACAGCACGGGCGCGGCAGGCCAGCATCAATGCCTGGCTGGCGCGGGGCCCGGGACCCCAGGCAACATGACTGCGAACTTCCGGTAGCGCGAATTCGTCAGGTCGTCCGGCGCGGACAAGTTTGAGGATCGCATTGATCACGGCATCGCCAACCGGGATCTGACGTACCAGCCGTTGCGCTGCAATTAGATCTTCTGCGGTCATAACCTGTTCGGGAGCCGGCTTGTCTACGCCGGTGGTGGACAGGAGTATCTCGCGCTCCGCAGCTTCAGACGGGTAGAGCACGTCGATCTGCATCAGGAAGCGATCGAGCTGTGCCTCGGGCAGCGGGTAGGTGCCTTCCTGTTCCAGCGGATTCTGGGTCGCCAGCACGTGGAACGGCTGCGGCACCGGATGGTACTGGCCGGCAACCGAAACGCGCTGCTCCTGCATGGCCTGCAGCAACGCCGACTGGGTACGTGGGCTGGCGCGGTTGATTTCGTCCGCCATCAGAAGCTGGCAGAATACCGGGCCCTGGATAAAGCGAAACGAGCGGCCGCCGTCGCCGTCTTCGAGAATTTCTGATCCCAGTATGTCCGCCGGCATGAGGTCAGGCGTGAACTGCACCCGCTTGTCGTCAAGCCCGAGGACTGTGCCGAGCGTATCGACCAGCAGGGTCTTGCCGAGGCCTGGATAGCCGATCAGCAGAACGTGACCGCCGGCCAGCAGCGTGATAAGGGTTTCATCGACGACCTGTTCCTGACCGTGAATGATGCGGCCAACCCGGTCGCGAACTGTCGCCATGCGCTGTCCGAGAGCCTCGATATCGGCGATCAGCATTGCAGGCGGTTGGGGATCAACCCCGCCCTCTGGCGAGGTGGTCTGGTCTAGGGTGTCAGTGTCACTCAATCCGGTCTCCATGGGTGCAGGCGACATAGGCGCATGATGGAAAAATCAAAAACTACCAGTCTCGCGGAAAGCCTGAAAAAAGGTCTCGGCGCCACCCTGTCCGGCCCGCCTGGAGTTTCATCGCCAAACCAGCAGTTTTGCGGTGATATTGACATGCGGATCGCACGTGATGGAACATGGTTTTATCATGGGTCACCAATAGGCCGAACACAACTGGTAAAGCTCTTTTCCACCGTTTTGAAACGAGATTCGATTGGCGATTACTGGCTGGAAACGCCCGTCGAAAAATGTCGCATTCAGGTCGAAGATGCTCCCTTCCTTGCGGTTGAAATGATGGTGGAAGGTTCAGGAGTCAATCAGCGGCTCCGGTTCCGTACCAATGTTGACGATAATGTGATCGCCGGGTCGGACAATCCGATCCGCGTCGAGATCGATCCCGACAGTGATGAGCCGTCGCCTTACGTGCTGGTGCGGGGTGGGCTTGAGGCATTGATTGCGCGCGCGGTTTTCTATGATCTGGTCGAACTGGCAGGTGAAGAGGAACGCGATGGCGAGCGGCAATTTGGTGTCTGGAGTGACGGTGTGTTCTTTCCGCTTGGAAATCCCGGTGAAATTGTTGATTAACAATCCCTGCAGCGACCGTCGTCATGCGTGAACTGGTAACCGCCCGTCTTCCAGGGCGTGGCATTTCGCCGGGCAATGATACCCGCACCAGCGTCTGGCCGGCGCCATCTCCCGTTACGGAAACCGGGGAAACATTCAGATCGGCTGCGGTTCTGGTGCCGCTGATCGATCACGCCGACGGCATGACCGTTCTGTTTACCGAGCGCACAGCAACGCTGCCCAAACATGGCGGGCAAATCTCCTTTCCTGGCGGGACAGTCTCCGGCGGTGAAATTGAACCCGAAGTGACGGCGCTCCGGGAAACCGAGGAAGAAATCGGTATTCCCGCCGCAGCGATCGAACTGATTGGGCGCCTCACCGTCCGCGATACCAGCACTGGATACTGGGTTATGCCGGTGGTCGGGATATTGACGCCGCCACTGGCGATTATCGAGGACCCGTCCGAGGTTGCCGGGGTGTTTGAAGTGCCGCTTGTTTTCGTGTGCAATTCCGCGAACCACCGGATCGACCGCCGAGTCGTACGGGGTGAAGAGCGGGAATTTCGTGCAATGCCGTTTGGCGACCATTATATCTGGGGTCTTACCGCGCGAATTCTGTTTGAGCTTTCTCAGGTGCTGGGGGACGAATGATCCGGGTCTTACTGTTATTCATTGTTGCGATCGGCCTGCCCTTCGGGCTGTTTATCCTGTGGCGATCCTATCTGCCGACAAAGCTCGGTGGATCTGAAACGATTGAAAAAGAAGAATGGGAGCCATTGCCCTGGCCGTGGCTCGGCATCGCCAGCGCGGTTTCGCTGGTGGCTGCCTTCACGCTGATGATCCTTTTTCCGGAATGGTTTGGCGCGACCTGATTTGTCCTGAACGGAGAGGGTGATTTGGAACCGAGCGGACATATCGACCCGCAGGTCTGGATGACGCGGCCGGAAACCCGTGCCGTGATGGCGGCGCTGGCGGCTGGCGGCAGGCCGGCGCGCTTTGTCGGTGGTTGCGTCCGTGATGCGCTGCTCGGACGCCCCGTCTCGGACGTTGATATCGCGACAGAAGAGCCACCCGAACGCGTTGTCGAGCTGCTGGAGTCGGCCGGGCTGAAGGCGCTGCCGACCGGAATCGAGCATGGCACCATCACCGCAATCGCTGGCCGGATCCCGCATGAGGTCACGACACTGCGTCATGATATTGTGTCCGATGGACGCCATGCGACAGTCGCGTTTACTGATGATTGGGCGGCCGATGCCGCGCGGCGTGATTTCACCTTCAACGCGCTTTACGCCGATGACGACGGGACGCTGTATGATCCGGTAGGCGGGGTCGTCGATGCCAGAGCGGGGCGTGTCCGGTTTGTCGGTGATGCGCGGACCCGCATTACGGAGGATGTCCTCCGTCTGCTGCGATATTTCCGCTTTTATGCGCATTACGGGCGAACCGGGCCGGATGCCGAGGCGCTCGCCGCCTGTCGCGAGATGGCGCCGAAGCTGTCGACCCTCTCGGTTGAGCGCGTCTGGTCTGAACTGCGCCGTCTGATGATGGCCCCCGACCCGGCGGCGACACTCGATCTGATGGCGGAGGCGGGGGTGCTGCTGCATGTTTTGCCCGAGGCGTCGTCGCGCAGCCGTCTTGCCGCGCTGACCCGGCTTGAGGCGCGTCACGATATTCCGCCAAATACGATCCGGCGGCTCGCGGCTGCAATCGAAATCGATGTGGCGGGCGCAAAAGCGCTTACCATACGCCTGCGTATGGCGACGGCGGAGGCGCGCCGGCTGGCGCTGCTGACGGCGCCCGCCGTGCGGCCGGATGTGCGGGGAGGTGATGGTGAAAACCGTCTCGCGCTCTACCGGCTGGGGGATGAGGCCTATCGCGACCTCGCGCTGATCGGCGCGGCGGGTGAGGGGTTTGAGGATGGTGCGGCCCTGGAAGGCATCCTGTCATTGCCCGTCCGCGCGCCGGTGCCGGCCTTTCCGCTGGCGGGCCGCGATATACGCGATTCAGGGATTGAAGAAGGCCCGCGCATTGGCGCGCTGCTGGACGAAATAGAGGCATGGTGGATTGATGGTGGATTCGTTGCCGATCGCGCGGCGTGCCTCGACCGATTGCGGGATTTACCTGGCTGACTTGATCAGCCGGCCTTTGACGACGCGCTGACGGTCGCCGTCACTCAGGCTCAGGAAGGTGAGCATCATGCCGGTGCCCGAAAGAGTGCGGTCATATTGCTGCAATGTGTAAATGCCGTCTTTGTCGATGGTCATCAGGAACAGCGACAATGTCGATTTTTGGATATGTGCCCAGCAGAGTTCCTTGCCCGCCAGCGGATCGCCGCTGTTGGCGCCGCGGAAGACGCCCGGGGCACCGGTCGGGACCAGAGATTTGCTGCTTTTGCGGCGCCTTATGTTGGGTTTGTTGGGGTCGCCGCCCTTGCGGATGATCGTGGTCCAGTCGATGCGGAAGCCCTGTCCCTCCGGGCGGATCGTGACATCGAAATCGCGGACGGTGGTCTGGAAATAGATACTGTCCTCGTTTTCGGAGATGCCGCCGCCGCTCCAGGTGCCGGAGAACGCGTTGATCGACAGCATCTGCTGGGCAGAGGCTGGGACGCCCGCAAGAATTGCGAGGAGGAGGGCAGTTAACAGGGCAATGGGCTTCATTTAATTTTCCCGAAATAAGGGCCGTCGACCGTCGATAGTTTACAGGAACCAGCCAAATCGGCCATCTGCTTTACGGCCATTTTGCTTCCGGCGGCATCGACATCAATATGGCCTCGACATTGCCGCCGGTCTGAAGCCCGAATTTGGTCCCCCGGTCATGCAGCAGGTTGAATTCGACATAGCGGCCACGGCGCACCAGTTGGTGTTCGCGCTGCTCTGCGGTCCACGTCCGATCCTTCCGGCTTCGAACAATTTTCGGATAGATGTCGAGAAAGGCGCGCCCGACATCCTGGGTAAAGGCGAAATCGGCATCCCAATCGCCGGAATCGCGGTAATCATAGAAAATGCCGCCGATACCGCGCGGCTCATTGCGATGCGGCAGGAAGAAATATTCGTCGCACCATTTCCGGTATTTTTCATATTCATCGCCATGCGCATCGCAGGCGGCTTTGAGCCCGCCATGGAAAGTGGCGGCGGCATCGTCGTCCGGGTACATCGGCGTCAAATCCGCGCCGCCGCCAAACCAGGCTTTTGAGGTGACGATAAAGCGGGTGTTCATATGTACCGCCGGCACCAGCGGTGAGCGCATATGGGCGACCAAAGATATGCCCGCCGCCCAGAAATCGGGGTTTTCCTCGGCGCCGGGTATTTGTTTGCGGAATTCCGGTGAAAATTCGCCGTGGACAATGGAGATGTTGACGCCGACTTTTTCGAATACCTGCCCATGCATCACCGCCATGGTGCCGCCGCCGCCATCCGCCCCCGAATGGTCGGTCCGCGCCCATGTCTTGCGCTCGAAGCGACTGGCTGGGGCCGGCGCATCTCCGCCATCAAGCGATCCGCCGCCTTCATCCTCAATCGCCTCGAACTCGGCACAG